>CBIGXK010000115.1:0-10192 GCA_966193805.1 uncultured bacterium
CTTTATGGACCGACCACGACAATGATGGTTTGATGGATCTGCTGCTCGCAGGCGAATGGATGCCCATAACAGTCCTGAAGAATACCGGCAACAAGTTTACCAACGTTACCTCGTCGGCAGGCTTGTTGAAATATGTTGGATGGTGGAACAGCATTGCGGCCGGCGATTTCGACAATGATGGCGACATGGATTACATCGTGGGGAACCTCGGCACAAATTCATACCTGCGCGCATCAGACCAATACCCGGTAAAAATTTACCAGAAGGATTTTGACAATAATGACATTACCGAGATCATTCCCACAATATTCATTAAGGATGAAAACGGCAACAAGCGCGAATTTACCATCAACAACCGCGATGAAATCATGGAACAGTTGCCCGGGTTGAAAAAGAACTTTCTCACGTACAAAGAATTCGGCAGGGCAGATGTACATACCATTCTTGGCAACCAACTGAACGATGCATTTACGCTTACCGCGAATTATTTTAAATCGGTTTGCCTCAGCAACGATGGCAAGGGCCATTTTACTGTAATGGAAATGACTGTGCCTTTTCAGTTGGCGCCCGTTTTTGGTATGGTGACCGAAGATTTTAATGCCGATGGCAATCTTGATATTGCTGTAACAGGTAATGACTACGGCAATGAAGTGGCAAACGGCAGGTATGATGCGATCAATGGCATCATGGCTTATGGCAATGGGAAAGGAAATTTTTTGCCGGAACCAATTTCAAAGAGCGGGTTATTTATTCCCGGCAACGGTAAATCACTTGTCAAATTGAGGGGAAGCAACGGACAATTGTTAATTGCGGCATCCCAAAACCGGGGGCCGCTGAAAATATTTGCGGGCAATATAGAAGGAAAGCCGGTCGCATTGCATAAAGACGACAGGTACATCATCGTCCATCTGAAAGACGGGCGCCGGCGCAGGGAGGAGATCTACCATGGCAGTTCGTTTATTTCGCAATCTTCCTGCTTCTATTTTGTCAATGATGCGGTCAGGGCGATCGATATCTTCAACGCCAAAAACGAGAAGCGGACGGTAACCGCAGGCATGGCCACAGCCAGGGCAACTCCTCAATAATAGTTCGGGAATAAGTATCTTACGCGGGTACTTTTACTAAAGGATGCCTGCATGAAAAGGATAACCGCTGCCTTTGTTTATTTGCTGTTTTTATTAGCGCCCGTTGGCAAATGTTTTTCACAGGCCATTACTGTGCATGACGAGCTGAACCCATTCAGAAACATTTCCCTGTTGCCGCAATACCGGGATGGCTCGACGTTGCACCAGGTATCTTCTTATGATACTTTAGGCGGCAACGACGATGGCTTTTCGGGAAAGTATTCCTTCATCCGCCGAAATGCCGACAGCTCTATTGTGATCTTCGAAGCGAAGGGTCCCGGCGTAATTAACCGTATCTGGACGCCAACACCCACTGACGACACACTTGATTTTTATCTTGATGACACTGCATTTTCCATTAAGTACAACGATCTTTTTTCGGGGAAAGTAAAGCCTTTTGTTGCGCCGCTATGCGGCAGCGAATTGGGCGGCAACTATTGTTATTATCCGCTGTTGTTCCAGGACAGTTGCAGGATCGTGTGCAGGGCAAAAAAGCTGCAGTTTCATCAAATACAATGGCGCAGCTACTCGCCCGGAACGCAGGTGGTCAGATCGTTTCCCGATGCGGCGGTACAACTCGATGTTCCTGATGTTGGCATGAGTGGCGGCAAAACATTTACCGCAGCGCCCTCAAAGTCTGTCACCCTGTTTGAAGGTGATAAAGGCGGGAGGATCGACGAAATTCAAATTTATCCTGCTTCTGTATTTGCCGGCAACGCCAAAGATGTTTGGATAATGGTTACTTATGACGATGATCGGCTTCCGGCGGTGAATTGCCCGGTGGCCGATTTTTTCGGTTTTGCCTTTGGGGCGCCATCGATGCAGTCGTGGCTGCTGGGTACGAAAAACAATGTGGCTTACTGCAGGCTACCCATGCCGTACGACAAAAACTGCCGTGTGCGCATCATCAATCGTGGAAACGAGCGGCTGCAGTTCCAGGCAAGTGTACATCACGCACCTCAAAAAAGAGATGCTGCGAAGGAGGGAAAGTTATTTACTTTTTATAACCATCAACGTTACAAAGGACACGATGGCCCCCATGAGTTGTTGAAGATGGAAGGCAGGGGCCATTATGTAGGCACGTTGCTGCAATCGCAGGGCACCAGGGCCGGGATGACAATATTTTTTGAAGGAGACGATTCGACGGTGGTGGATGGTGAGTTGGTGATGCATGGCACCGGCTCCGAAGATTATTTTAACGGCGGATGGTATGCTTATCCTGATCGTTGGGACGACGCGGTGAGCCTGCCGCTCCACGGATCGCTCGATTACAGTATCCCCTTTTGCCGTACCGGCGGATACCGTTTTTTTGTTTCCGATAAAATTCCCTTCAAAAAAAGTTTTTATCACAGCATTGAACACGGTCCCACAGACAACAATGTTCCTGCGATATATACATCGCTGGCTTTCTACTATGGTGAGCAGCCGGTGAAGCAGGCAGCCTTGGCGGAGAACACCAGTGTATTCGTTCCGGATACAATGATGGTCTATCCCCATCTCAATAATTTCATGTTCTGGAGCGGCGTCACGATTAAAAGCGTAGGCGCGCACGACACCGGCGGGCTGAGCAGCCTTTATACGGTTACTGATGAATCGAGAATAAGATTTTCACTGGAAGAGATTCCCGAGGGCCATTATGAATTATTCATGGATTATGACATGCTGCCGACAGGCTCGCCGGTGAGTATTTACCAGCGGCAAACGCTGATCCACGACTGGATGGATACGTACAATGCGCAAAACAAACGAGTGCCCATGCAAAGGGTAGGAGAGATCGTTATTACTCCATTTAAAAAAACGCTTACACTGCAGTTTGCAACAACGAAGGAAAGAAACCAGTTTTTTCTCAACAGGTTTATTATTGTTCGCAAGTGACGAAACCCATCTGACAATGCAATTGGCGATTTATGAATCGGGACATTTTGAAACGGCATACACGCTGATCCGGTTATTCGACCTTCCGGGCAATCACATCACCATATTTGCCGACGCGCAAACAGCCGAAAGGCTTGATGAATTGCTCGGCGAGCCGAAAGAGAAATACAGATGGGTGATACAGGGAGCCGAGGAAACAAACCGTAACTTTATCGGGAGGATGTATGCGGGATTTCGCTTGCGCGCGCCCGACCTATTACTGTTGGGAACGGTGGCACATAATTACCAGTTGCACGCGTTGTGGCTGAAGAGACTTCCATCCATGCGCTGCATCCTAACGGTACACGACATCAACTCACTTTGTGATGACCGGCTGAGGCCGGGATGGCGAAACGCAGTGCGCTGGGCCGGAAAGAAATTATTGCTGGGGCGCATAAAGGAATTAAATGTCATCGCCGAACCCATGGTTGCTGCGCTGCGACAAAAAACAAAAAATAAAATCATTCACCATTTACCCGGCGGAATATATGAGGGCAACCAGCGGGTGCTTCCCATCGCGCAGCCGGTCAAACTGGTTGTGCCGGGTACCGTGGAGTACAGCCGCAGGGATTACCGGCAGGTTTTCGGCTTGCTTGACCTTGCCGAAGCAGCAGGGCTTGCGCTTGAGATCACCTTGCTCGGCAGCGCGGCCGGAGAAGATGGACGCCAGGTGATCGAAAAGGCACGGCAGTACAACAACGGTATAACCAAAATAAAATTTTACACGGCAATCGTGGACCAGGCCGAGTTCGACCGGCAAATGCGGTCGGCCCATTTTGTATTTGCCCCCACTACGCATAATAGTATTTCGCACGACGGCATACCTGAAGTGTATGGTATTAGCAAGTCAACCGGAAATCTTTACGACATGATACGGTATGCGAGGCCCGCGATATTTCCGCGAACGCTTTCGCTTCCTGCAAACGTTGAAGCGGCATGCTTTCGGTATGATGAAGTAAACGAAATGCTGGACTACCTTCTTCATCTCGTTGCCGTGCCTGCTGCATATGAAAACATCCAGGCGCGGGCGCTTGCCTGCGGCAGCAACTACACACCTGAAAAGATCAGAAAGGCAAACGGGGGATTATTTAATTAGCCGGGCGCTTTACATTTGCCAACATGCTACACGAATCAAGACAGGCCATTCAATCCGATCCGCGCCTCAAATGGGTGCTGCTGGGCGGATTGATCATTCAACTCGCCACCAGCATCACGGCCATCGGCACTTCCAGCGCCGACCAGCACTTCCAGATCATTGAATTTTCGATGCATCAGCTGAACGAGCCAAGTGGAGCGGCATATGTTTGGGAGATGCAGCATTTTGTACGGCCCACGCTGCAGGTGCATATTTTTTCTGTCTATCACCTGGCTTGCAATTTCATCGGGCTTCACGATCCGTACGCACAGCTTACCCTGTTGCGCATCCTTCTCGGTCTCGGCATGTTTGCCGTATTTAACCTGCTCGCCATTCATTATTTTAAAAAGGAGCGGGCGCAAATTCTTTTTTATGTATTGCTGCTGGTGAATTTTTCGTGGTGCCTTCCTTACACCCGCACATTGTTCAGCTCCGAAATGGTTTCATCGGTGTTCTTCTTCGGAACATTGCTTTTATATGAAAAGAAAAAGGACGCGTGGAAAGGCTTTCTCTTTCCCGTTGCAATCGGATTTTTGTTCAGCCTCGCATTTTATTTTCGTTTCCAGATGGCGGCGGCAATGGCAGGCTTCGCCATTTGGCTCCTCTTCTTCCAGAAAAATTACCGGGCTATTTTGCCGATGCTTGCAGGGTTCATTATCGGCGCAGCGCTGAACACTTACCTCGACTTTGCATTTTACAAAGAATGGGTGGTAACGCCCTACGCCTATTTTCATGTTAATATCAACGAGGGCAGGGCATCGCAGTTCGGCACCTCCAGCTTTATGCGCTACATCGGCCTCATTCTGCTGGTGGCGCCGGCGCCGTTGTTCAGCATTGTCTTTTTTTATTACAGCATCAAAGCGTTTTTCAGCAAGTACAGGAACCCGGTGTTCCTTTCTGTGATGCTGTTTATTATTGCGCATTGCTTTGTTGGACACAAAGAAGAAAGATTCCTGTTTCCCATTTTTAACGCGTTACCGTTGGTGATAGGCTGGGGTATCGCCGACCTTCAGCATTTCTATACTCATACCAAAAAATGGGTAAGGCATATTCTGAAAGGATTACTGGTGTTTACCATTGTACTGAATACGCTGTTTGTGATTATTTTCAGCGTGGTGCCTTACTCGCAAACCATCCGGTTTTCCTATTTGCTGAAGAACCGCTTCGAAAATGAACCTGTAACACTGTATTGCCTCGGTCAAACCCCGTTTGAAACGCCCAACGGTTCGCCGATGATGTTCTACAAAAGCGGCGCAGAAAATATCACGCTTGCGAAAGTGACGAACACGGATACCCTTCGACATCTTCCCGCAGGAGCGTACGTGAGTGCAACTTACAACGACATCAAAGAGCATAAGGCGGAACTGGAAAAGATCGGCTTGCAGCCGGTGATGCATTCTTCAGATCTTTTATGGGGTGTCAATGAATTGCTGCACGCGAAAAATGTGAACACCATCAATGAGATTTGGGTTTTGTACAAAAAAGTTGAAACTAACTTTTAACTTTAACCATGCTGGACGCAGTAAATTTTAAAAACGAAAGCTTATGATTGTTGGCATTGCGACGGATCACGGCGGATACGACCTGAAGCAGATCATACAACCTTATCTCATTTCGCTGGGGCACCAGGTGATCGACTTCGGTGCATTTGAAAGAGATGACCTGGACGATTATCCCGATTATGTGGTACCGCTGGCCACCGCAGTGGCAACAAAGCAGGTGCAGCGGGGCGTAGCGGTTTGCGGCAGTGGCGTGGGCGCAGCCATTGCTGCAAACAAGATCGCCGGTGCAAGGGCATGCCTCATCACCGACTATTTTTCGGCGCACCAGGGCGTGGAAGACGATGATATGAATATTATTTGCCTCGGCGGCAGAATTACCGGTTTTGCACTGGCGAAGGATCTTGTAAAAACTTTTCTCGGCGCTGAATATTCGGGTGGAGAAAAGTATGCGCGACGCCTCAGGAAAATTGAAGCGCTCGAACAACGGAAAGGAAATATTTAATCACCAATTACCGATCTATTTTGAAACCGATAAAATCACAACCGACAATTTTCATCATATACGGTGCCACCGGCGATTTATGCTGGCGCAAACTCGCACCTGCATTGTTCAATCTGTACCAGGATAACTGGATGCCCGAGAAATTTCGCATCATCGGTTCCGGGCGTTCCGTGATCACAAACGATGATTTAAGAAACCGGCTGCTCGAAGGCGTCAATAAGTTTTCAAGAACGGGTACCGCACCCGAAGATAAATGGAAAGCATTTTCGGAGCACGTGTTCTACGAGCCGGCGAATTTTAGCGACCATGCATCGTATGCGGCAATCTGTGACAAGGTCAGGGAGTTTGAGGAAGAGTGCAAATCGCCGGCATATGTCATACATTATCTCGCCGTGTCGCCTGCGCTGTTTCCGGTTATCGCTACCAACATATCAAAGAACAAGATATCGGAACAGCGAAAACATTGCCGCATCGTTATCGAAAAGCCTTTTGGCCGCGACCTCACATCGGCACAGGAACTTAACCGCCTGCTTAATGAACACTTCACGGAAGAGCAGATCTACCGGATCGACCATTATCTCGGCAAGGAAACGGTGCAAAACATTCTCGCGTTCCGTTTTGCGAATGCCATACTCGAGCCTTTGTGGAACCGCAACTACATCGAGCACATACAGATATCGGTGACGGAGCAGCTAGGGATGGAAGGCAGGGGTGAATATTATGAAACGGCGGGTTCGCTGAGAGACATGGTCCAAAATCACGTGCTGCAGTTGCTGTGCCTCGTGGCGATGGAGCCGCCTAACAATTTCAACGCCTCCGAAGTGCACAGCAGGAAAGTTGATGTGCTGCACGCTATGAGAAGGTTTACCCCCGAAACTATTCGCAAGCTTGTGGTACGCGGACAATACGGAAAAGGTTGGATTGAAGGAAAGGAAGTGCCCGCCTACAGGGAAGAAAAGGGAGTGAAGGAAAACTCTTCGACCGAAACTTTCTCAGCCATAAAATTTCATATCGACAATTGGCGTTGGCACGGCGTTCCCTTCTATGTGCGTACGGGAAAAAGGCTCAACCACTCGGCATCGCTGATCACCATTCAGTTCAAGGATCTTCCGCATGTGGTGTTCCCGGCAGAGGCGGTGGAAAGCTGGCAGCAAAACAGGCTTGTCATCAGCATTCAACCCGAAATGAGCATCAACCTGCAGGTGCAGGGAAAAAGACCAGGGCTCGACATGCTGCTGAACACCGTGAACATGCTGTTTGATTACCGCACCACTTACTCGAGTTATACCCCCGAAGCATATGAAACGCTGCTGCTGGATATCATGCTCGGCGACCAGACACTCTTCATGCGTGGCGACCAGGTGGAGGCCGCATGGGAACTGCTGATGCCCGTTATACATGCCTGGGAAAACAAGCCTTCGCTCAGCTTTCCTAACTACGCGGCCGGTTCATGGGGGCCTGAACTGGCAGAAGGATTAATTGCAGAAGATGGTTTTCACTGGTTCAACCTCCCGCTAAACGGGAAGTGATAAAGTATAAAATTTTTTACGATGAAGAATGTGATCATCACCGGAGCGTCGGGATTCCTTGGAACAGCTACGGTAAAGTATTTTTTGGAGAAAGGATACAGCGTAACAGCATTCATACATGATGCGAACGACAGGCACAAATTGAGCGGATATCCTGCATTGAAATATGTGGCCGTTGACCTTGCAGATGCGGGAAAAGTAAGCGACCTGGTGCAGCAGGCAATACAGGAAAGCGGGCAGATACACGCGTGCCTGCTCATTGCAGGGGGATATACCGGTGGCGATATTGCCGGTACAGGCGTCGATGTTATCAGGCAGCAGATCTCGTTGAATTTTGAAACGGCCTATAATGTCATCAAAAGCGTGTATCCTCATTTTAAAGAAAAGAACGAAGGCCGGATTGTAATGATCGGTTCGGAGCCGGCCTTGGTACCGAAGAAAGGAGGGAAGTCGCTGGCATATGCCCTGAGCAAGTCATTGGTATTTCAGCTTGCGGCGATATTGAATGAAGAGGCGAAGGGTACGAACCTTGTAACGAACGTTGTTGTGCCCAGCACAATCGATACGGATGCCAACAGGAAGAGCATGCCTAATGCCGATTTTTCAAAATGGGTGAAGCCGGAACAGCTTGCTGAAACCATGGAGATCCTGTGTTCGGAGGCGGCGAGCGCATGGCGCGAACCGGTGATCAAAGTGTACAATAATGCGGGATAAAAAAAGAACGGGAGATCGATATCCCCCGCCCAAGGTTTAATGGTCTTATGGGAAGCCCATATTTGTCTTTCAGACGCCGGTAACTCGAAAAAACTGCGCGCCTGGTGTTCTGATGTTATTATTTTTTTGAATGGTATGAACCGGTATCCTCTGAGGCACGGGAACCGGAATGTGGAGGGATCGCCGGTTGCAGTTGTTTCTGACCCGTAAAAATTCGCCGGAGCACTTCGAATGTTTCTTTTGGCATGAGGATGGGAGCTGGAAGAAAGTTCTGTAACATAGGGTTGATTTTGATGAACAATAATTGATTTATTTCCTGATCAATAATTTAAAGGTCTGCGGTGCGCTGTTCGTATTCAACACTCTTACAAAGTAGTTGCCGGCAGTCATATCGCTCACTGACAGAACAGTGTTGCCATTTCCCTTTACCTGCTTTACGATTTGTCCGGTGTGGTTGATCAACTGGATCGTCAGCTTGTCGTCCGAACCATTACGCGTGTTGATCATCACATATGTCGCGGCGGGGTTAGGATAAATATTCATGTCCACTTTTCCAATGGCATTAACCGTGCGGATGGGCGAGTAAACGAAGCTTCCGTCCTGGTCGATCATCTTGAGCCGGTACTGCACCTTTCCACCTACTTTCAAATCATCCCTGAAGGCGTAAGCAGACTCACGTGATGTGTTACCGTTAGCGACAACAGTTCCGGCGGTTCCCCACATTTGTCCGTCATAACTGCGCTCGATCTCAAATTTTTTCGCGTTCATTTCAGTAGCAGTTGTCCACGTGATATCTACAAAGTAATCAGATGACTTAACTCCGAAAGAGGTCAGTTTTACCGGCAGAATCGCTGAGCCGCTCAATCCGCCTGTACCGAGCGTAGCGGGACCGTACACGCCAAAGAACGAACATGAATTTTTTCCGGGAGTGCCGCAGTTTAAATGGTTATTGTACGTGTTAATGGTCTTGTTTTGGTCTGCTACTTTATAGCCTAACAGGTTTTCGTATGAGTTGTTGTAGTTCGCTAAAGTGATGTACGAGTTGTCGTATTCATTTATGCTGGATATTCCAAAATTAGCGCTTGCAGTGCTGCTGGTGGTACCGTCGCCGATTGTGATCGAGCTTAAACTTCTCAGGTTAAGCGTTCCCCACGAAAGGCTGAAAGATGAATTATCGTTCAGTTTGATGCGGCTATTCGTCATGTCGAGCGTGCCGGCCAGATTCGCCTTCGAGCTATTATAAAAATTGATGTCTGAGTTTTTAACGGTCAGCGTTTGTGAATTTTCCAGTGCGCCGGTACCGTAAACTTTTACGTTCACATTATTCAGGGTGCTGGATGTGGTGAACCGGAGGTCCTTATTTACTACGATGGTGCCACCATTGATGGTGGTGTTCCTGAAGTTGACATTCATGTTGATGGTCAGCGTAGCGCCATTCTGGATGTTGATGACATAATTAGAATAAGTGTCATCAAACAGGCCTGTGCTCATCACCAGGTTCTGGGTTACTGTGAACACTGATTGAGCGTTTGACATTGTGGCTGTCAGGATAAGGGCGATGGTAAGTTGAATTGCACGTTTCATAGGGATTGTGTTTACGTGCCAGTCTATATACGAAACAGGGGCCAGAATGCAGAGTGTTGATTACCAGCTTACTGGGAAGTCTACAATTGATTGCGTGTTCCCAAAAAAGGAAGGAAATATAAAGTTGGGAAAGATTTCCGCGGCGAATGCTGGTTTCCCGCTGGCGGGTCCTCCCCCGGTCCCTCCTT
>CBIGXK010000116.1:0-10164 GCA_966193805.1 uncultured bacterium
GTTTCCCCCGCTGGCGGAGATGAACAAGAAGGACCCCGGTATCCCCCGCTGGCGGGGGTGGCGCCGAAGGCGACGGGGGTGGACGTTGACAAAAATTCAACGTTTTCTTTGCCCTTTGCCGTTTGCCGTTTGCCTTATCTTCGCCCCGTGCGAAGAAACAAAAACATCATCCTCGAAAACGTTACCGTTGAAGAATATGCCGCCGAAGGAAAATCACTGGCCCGCGTAGAGGGGAAGGTTGTCTTCGTTGCAGATGCCGTACCCGGCGACACCATAGATATCCGCCTCGGCAAAAACAAGAAAGACTGGGCCGAGGGCCGCCCCATCCGCTTCCATTCCTATTCCCACGACCGCGTAGAGCCGTTTTGCCGCCATTTCGGCGTGTGCGGAGGTTGCCAGTGGCAAATGCTGCCTTACGAAAAACAACTGCGGTACAAGCAAAAACAGGTGTACGACAACCTCACCCGCATCGGCAAGCTCGTCCTTCCCGTATTTGAGCCGATCGCGGCGGCTCATCCCGAAACACGCTATCGAAATAAACTGGAATATACCTTCGGCAACAAAAGATTTCTTCTGCCCGGCGAACTGCACAACGAAGACATCAGCACCCGTATGAACGTGGCGGGCTTCCACGCTAAAGGACTGTTCGACAAAGTGGTGGATATCATCGAGTGCCACCTGCAGCATGAGCCCACCAACGACATCCGCATCGCCGTGAAAGACTATGCCCTCGACCACGCCTACAGCTTTTACGACATTCGCGAGCACACCGGCTTTATGCGCACCATGCAGGTTAGACTGTGCAGGTCGGGTGAGCTGATGGTAAACATCGTTTTCGGCGAGGATGACGAGCAAAAACGCAACGCCCTTCTCGACTATATTCACTACCGGTTCCCTTCCATCACCACCCTGCTGTACACCATCAACACCAAGAAAAACGACAGCCTCCACGACCTGTCGCCGGTTACCTGGTCGGGCAGAGGGTACGTCATGGAAACGCTGGAAGGGTATCAATTCAAGATAGGCCCCAAGTCGTTTTTCCAGACCAACACCTACCAGACCGAAACGCTGTACCGCATTACCCGCGACTTTGCCGAGCTCACCGGCAATGAAACGATTTACGACCTTTACTGCGGAACAGGCAGCATAGGCATATTTCTAAGTTCAGGCGCGAAAAAGATCATAGGCGTCGAAATGATCAGCGAAGCCGTGGAAGATGCGCAGGAAAATGCAGCGCTTAACGGCATCGGACATGCGCAGTTCTTTACCGGCGATGTTTCAGTTGTATGCGACGCCGCTTTCTTCGAAAAACATGGCCGGCCGGATGTAATCATCACCGATCCGCCGCGTGCCGGCATGAGCGAGGCGCTGGTCAACAAGATCCTTGAATTAGAGGCGCCGCTTGTGGTGTACGTGAGCTGCAATCCGGCTACGCAGGCCCGCGATCTGAACATTCTGAAAGAAAAGTACGCCGTAACGAGAGTGCGGCCCGTTGACATGTTTCCGCATACCCATCATATTGAGAATGTGGTGCAATTGCGGTTGAAATAATAGTTAAGGTTCCGGCGGATAGCCGAAACATTCCCGAACTTCGCCAAAATTTTTCTGGATGACAGATGTTAGAATGAGCAATTTTCAGGCTATTCCGCCAGTGATCAAGAACCTGATTATTGTTAACGCTTTGGTATTTTTTGCGCAAAAGATCTTTGGAAACAACGGACCCTATGGAATAGAAAACCTGTTTGCGCTGCACGATATACACTCCGTTTACTTCCGGCCGCACCAGTTGGTCACCCACCTGTTCATGCACGGAAGCTTTACGCATATCCTTTTCAACATGCTGGCCCTCTGGATGTTCGGGAGCATCCTGGAAAATTTGTGGGGATCCAAAAGATTCCTGGTTTTCTACATGTTGTGCGGGTTGGGGGCTGCCCTGATGCATTTGGGCGTGCTTTACATGGAAATGGACAAGGTTATGGACTACTTCCAGCAACTTCCCTTCGATCAGCAGCAGCAACTTTTATATTCGGACCGGTTTAAAGTAAATACGCCAACGGTAGGCGCCTCGGGGGCGGTGTTTGGGTGCTTGGCCGCATTCGGCTACCTTTTCCCCAACAGTCTCATATATTTATATTTCTTCATTCCTATAAAGGCTAAATGGTTCGTTATCATTTATGCCGGTCTTGAACTGTGGCTGGGCGTCCAAAACTCTGCCGGCGACAATGTTGCACACTGGGCACACCTGGGTGGCGCACTGGTGGGATTTTTGCTGGTTCTCTATTGGAATAAAAGGAACAGGCGTAACTTTTATTAGAATCGTTTTTGTAAATTCATAAAAAAAATTCGTGCTGAGAGAGGATCGTTATAGGAAAAGAATGTTGCTGGGACAGGATGGGAACTCGCTTATTATGATGATCGCGATACTCGCCCTGGTGTTCTGTATTTTTAAGTTCATTTACATCGCCTACTACCTGTCTGGTCTGAGCCAGGTTTCGTTCTACAACAATATATTCGACTGGTTCATTTTGCCTGCTGAGGTTGATAAAATCGTGGCCCGGCCATGGACCGTCATCACTTATATGTTCATGCACGACGGCGTGTTTCATATGCTGGGGAACGTGCTCTGGCTATGGGCGTTCGGCTACATCCTGCAGGATCTTGCCGGTAACAGCAAGCTTGTTCCGCTGTTCCTTTACGGGGGCCTCGCTGGCGCATTCCTGTTTGTTGTTACCAACAACCTCTTCCCCGTTCTTTCCTCCCAAATCGACGGCCGTACGCTCCAGGGCGCATCTGCAGGGGTTATGGCGATAGCCATTGCCACCACCGCACTCGCCCCCGATTACCGCATCTTTCCGATGCTTAATGGCGGCATCCCCTTGTGGATAGTCACCATCATCTTCGTGATCATTGACTTTGCCAGCATACCCAGCGAAAATGGCGGCGGACATATCGCCCACATCGGCGGCGCATTAATGGGCCTGCTTTTCATCTGGCAGCTCAGGAAAGGCAACGACTGGAGCCATTGGCTGAACAGGTTCTTTTCGTGGGTATCGAACCTCTTCAACCCCGACAAGAAAGAGTGGAAGAGAACGGCACGCAAAGAACATTACTACAAAACAAAGGGAACACAGCCCTATAAAAAGGTGTCGAACGTGACACAGAAACGCATAGACGAAATCCTCGACAAGATCAACCAGCAGGGTTTCCTTTTTCTCACCGATGAAGAAAAAGACATTCTTAAAAGGGCGTCCGAAGACGCACAATTGTAATTTTAAACAAGGCCCTTGTTTTCCGGAAAAACACAAAACGTGTATTCATCATCAGCAACATATTTGTTTGTGGCCTCTTCCTGCTGGCTTGCTGCAATGCCTTTCTTCCGCCGCAGAATTTCTGGTTCGTTTCCATCATCGGCCTCATCTTTCCCTATCTCCTCGTACTCGTCTTCGCCTTTTTGCTGCTGTGGATCCTTTTCCGCTCCCGCTGGATGCTGCTCTCACTCGCATGCCTTCTCCTGGGATACACCAATATCAGGGCGGTCTTCGGGTTTCATTACGGGGCAGACTACAAAGAAGAAAAACCGAAATCAGCGTTTCGCGTGCTCACCTGGAACGTAAGCTGGTTCGATGAACAGAAGAGAGCCGATAAGAACAGGGTAACCTACCGGAAGGATATCCTCGAGTTTATCAAAAAGATGGACCCCGATGTGCTGTGCTTCCAGGAATATGTTGAACCAAATACCAGGTTTCGCAACTACAACAACAGGAAAGATATCACCGCCCTGGGTTATCCCTACAGTATGGTGGTTACCGACCATAAAGGGTGGAAAAACACCTGGCAAAGCGGTGTGGCCATCTTTTCCAAACATCCGATTGTGGACAGTATCCACACCCACTACCCCGGTCCGCGCAACTTCCAGGCTGCGGAGAGCCTGATAGCGACCGATATCGACTACAACGGAAAAAAGATCAGGATCTTCACCACCCACCTCCAATCGTTTCTTTTTAAACCAACCGACTACAGGAACATCGAAATCATCAAAACAGCTTCCGACAGCATGCTCGACGCATCAAAATCCATCTTAAGAAAGCTGTCGCAGGCATACCGCTTCAGGGGCATGCAGGTGGATGTTGTAAAGAAACATCTCGATGAGAGCCCTTATCCCACTATCATTTGCGGCGATTTCAACGACATCCCCAACTCCTATACGTATTTCACCATCAAATCGGGCAGACAGGATGCGTTCGCTGAAGCCGGCAAGGGTATTGGCCGCACGTTTTCACACCTGGCCCCTACATTGCGGATAGATTACATCATGCCGGATAAACATTTTGACGTCATTCAATACTTCAGGTATCTTTTGCCCTATTCGGAGCATTATCCGGTAATCGCCGACATGTTGCTGCAGGATAGTGCAAATTGATCCATATTTTTGCAACCCTTATTCAATAAAAGGACGCTATGTCTTCACTGAAGGTCTATAATTCATATACGAGGCAGAAAGAGGTGTTTGGACCCCTCACACCCGGGCATGTGGGCATGTATGTGTGCGGACCCACCGTGAGCGGCGAGAGCCACCTCGGCCATGCCAGGCCCTACGTGACTTTTGATGTCATCTACAGGTACCTGATGCATCTCGGGTACAAGGTTCGCTACGTCCGTAACATTACCGATGCCGGCCATTTTGAGGAAGAAGGAAGGGAGGCGGAAGATAAAATTTCGAAAAAGGCGGTGCTCGAGAAACTGGAACCGATGGAATTGGTGCAGAAGTACACCAACCTGTTCCATTGGGCCATGAAACAGTTGAACACACTCGAACCCAGCATCGAACCCACCGCCACCGGTCACATCATCGAACAGATCGACATGATCAAAAAGATCATGGAAGAAGGGTACGCCTACGAAGTGAACGGGTCGGTGTACTTTGATGTAAAAAAATATTCCGAAAACTATCCCTACGGCAAGTTGAGCGGCCGCGTTGTAGACGACCTGCTCGAAACTACCCGGTCGCTCGAGGGCCAGGAGGAGAAGAGAAACAAAGGCGATTTTGCCTTATGGAAAGCGGCCCCCCCGCAGCACATCATGCGGTGGTCGAGCCCGTGGGGAACAGGGTTTCCCGGCTGGCACATCGAATGTTCGGCCATGAGCTCGAAATACCTGGGGCCGGAGTTCGACATCCACGGCGGCGGGATGGACCTGCAGTTCCCTCACCATGAAAGCGAAATCGCGCAAAGCACGATCTGCAATAAACATGTGCCGGCACGTTACTGGATCCATAACAACATGATCACGGTGAACGGCCGGAAGATGGGTAAAAGCTACAACAACCAGATCAAGCTCACAGAAATGTTCAGCGGCGATCACCCGTTGCTCACGAAAGGCTACAGCCCCATGACGATCCGCTTCTTTATTCTGCAAACACATTACAGGAGCACACTCGACTTTGGCAATGAGGCACTTCACGCTGCCGAAAAGGGACTGAAGCGCCTATGGGAAGCCTATGACCTGCTCATGAAATTCGATCTGCCCGAAGTAGCCAACGGCACGGATCCCGAGATGGAGGCAAAGATCAACGGCCAACTGAAAGAGCTGGATGATTTTATGAACGATGACTTCAACACGGCAAAGGTGCTGGCCAATCTTTTCGAGATTGTGCCTGTCATCAATTCCATTCACGACAAGCACCTCAAGCCGGATGTGGTGAGCAGTGAAACCATCAGGTTGATGAAATTGTATTTTTCGGATTATCTTGAAAATATTCTCGGTTTGCACAATGAGCGCGAAGATGAAGATGGAAAGCTTAAAGGCGTGATGGAATTGTTGATCGACTTAAGAAAAGAGGCCCGCACAAAAAAAGATTACGCCACATCTGATAAGATCAGGAACCAGTTGCAGCAACTGGGTATTGTGTTGAAAGATGAGAAGGACGGGAATGTTAGTTTTACGATTTAATCATCA
Source organism: uncultured bacterium (assembly GCA_966193805.1). GTDB lineage: Bacteria > Bacteroidota > Bacteroidia > Chitinophagales > Chitinophagaceae > Flavitalea. Next base: position 5,956 of record CBIGXK010000116.1, read on the forward strand.
TGCATCCTTATATCGCCCATCTTTCAAAAGACAAAAAACTAAAGCGCCGCATTGAAGAGCGGGGAGAAATTCCGTTAAACAAGAAGAAAAACATTCCGCTGCATTTATGCGCCTCCATTATGAGTCAGCAACTTTCGGTTAAAGTTGCTCGGGTTATTTACAAGAGGTTTCTTGAACTCTATGGCAAAAAGGAGCCAACGCCCCGGCAAATCTTCGACACGCCGCATGAAACGCTGCGGAGCATTGGACTTTCTAATGCTAAAGTGAGCTACGTGAAGAACGTTGCACAGTTTGCGATTGAAAATGACATGAGCAGCAGGAAGCTGGGTAAGATGTCGAACGAAGAGGTTATCGAATACCTCTTACCTATAAAAGGTGTGGGAAGGTGGACGGTAGAGATGTTATTGATTTTTACGCTTGGCCGTGAAGATGTGTTTGCTCCCGACGACTTGGGTATTCAAAATTTTATGGTGGAGAATTTTAAGCTGGATACTTCTAATAAAAAGAAGCTGCGGGAAGATATGTTGCGCATCAGCGCAAGATGGTCTCCTTACCGCAGCTTCGCCTGTTTGCATATTTGGAATTGGGAGAATAAAAGTTAAAACTTAAAAGTTAAAAGTTAAAACTGAAAAGCCTTACCCGTCTCACCTTTGCCGTTTGCCGTTTGCCGATTGCTTCTCTTACTTCACCAGCTTCAGCTCCTTAATAATATTCGTGGCGCCGCCGAGCTTGTCGATGCACCACAACACAAATCTCACATCCACGCAGATGGTGCGGTTCAGGTTTTTGTCGAACGCAATCTTATGGCTCAGCGCCTCGTAATTACCATCGAACGCGAGGCCAATAAGGTTGCCATTGGCATCAATTACCGGCGATCCCGAATTACCACCGGTGATGTCGTTGGTGGTAATAAATCCTACCACGAGGTCGTGCCGCTGCTTGTCGGCATACTGTCCAAAATCTTTCTTCTTCGCCAGGTCGATGAACTTTTCAGGAAGGTCAAATTCATAATCACCCGGTGTATACTTCTCGAGCATTCCCGTCATGGTAGTCACATAATCGTATTTCACGGCATCGCGCGGTTCGTAGCTTTTTACGTTGCCGAAACTCACACGCATGGTGAATGTGGCATCGGGATACATCTTCTTTGCCTTTACGGTGTCCATCTGCATAATGCCCTTGAGATACAGCCTGGCCGCCTCGTTGATCGCCGTATTGAATTGCCGTAACCTCGACAGGTATTTGCCCTGGAAGTTTTTGATGAAGGCATTAGCGGCGGCATAAGCCGGATCATTCTGCAACACCGTGCCATCGGGATTCTTCACAAACGCTTTCCATTTTACACTGTCGAGGATGAAGGTGCTGGCAAATACATGATCAGCATATTTGTTGAATATGGTGGAATCATCGGGGTCACCGAAATTTCCCTTCAGTGATTCATAAAACCCAATGGGATGCTGGCTCTTATCGATATCATTATAAAAACGGCGCAGCACCGATGCCAAAATCTTCTTATCTGAGGGAACATGCTCGGCTTTAATAAACTCATCTCTTTTTTCATCGGCAGCTTTTACGGCCGCTGCAATGTCTGAGCTCTTTCCACTCTTTACAATTGCATTTTCCACCTGCTGCAACGACCCGGCAAACGCCATCAGCGGCGATCCGAAAATGCCTTCGTTGATGTACACCTGGTGTTTTACATACGGCCTCCAGGCATCGTATGCAGCTTCGAGATCGCTGAAGATATTTTCAAATTCAGGCTTGTCTTTCGCCCAACTGATAAACTTTTTCTCCTGCGCCAGCTTCTGATCGTAGACGTGATACTTTATCAACTGCTTCGTTTCGCCATCAAAAAATTTCCAGTAGTTGGCAATACCTGCATAATCAGCTGCCAGTTTAAGTTTTACCCCGGGGTCGTCTTTCATGTACGTAAACATGTGTTTCAACCGCATGTCGCGCAACGAAACCACGGATGGATTGGTAATTTCAATTTTTTGCTTAACGCCATAAGAAGTTTCATACCTGTTGGTGCTGCCGGGGTAACCGTAGATCATCGCATAATCCCCATCCTTTACGCCTTTAATGGATACGGGAAGAAAATATTTCGGTTTGAAGGGAACGTTTTCTGCTGAATACGCAGATGGTTTTCCATCCTTGCTCATGTAGATCCTGAATACGGAAAAGTCGCCGGTGTGGCGCGGCCATTCCCAGTTGTCGGTATCGCCGCCAAATTTACCAACGCTTTCCGGCGGAGCGGCAACGAGCCTCAGGTCATCATACCGCTGGTACACAAACGCGAGAAATTGATTGCCCTTAAACAGGGAGCTGATCCTGGTGTTAATGCTTTTGGATTTGTCCGACATCTCTGCATTGAGCGCCGCAATAACCGACGATGTTTTGGCTGCACGTTCGGCGCCGGTCAAATTGCCGAGCGAATCTTCAATTCTTTTCGTTACATCCTCGATGCGCAGCAGGAACTCGGCGTAAAGACTTTGCGCAGGTATTTCTTCTTCCCTGCTTTTCGACCAGAAGCCCTGCTTCAGGTAATTTCGGTTAACCGAACTTGCCGAGGCAATCACGTCGTAACCGCAATGGTGATTCGTAAACACCAGTCCCTGGCTGCTCACCACTTCACCGGTACAAAATCCGCCGAAAATAATAATTGCATCCTTAAGCGATGCCTTGTTAACACTGTAGAGTTGTTCCTTGGTGAGTTTCAGGCCCCGCTTCACCATGACGTTGTACACCTGCTTACCCAGAAGCATGGGTAACCACATGCCTTCATCTGCATACGTTCGAAATAATGAAATAACGAGGATAAAAGAGATAAGTAAGCGTTTCATCAGATGATAAATTTAAAGTGGCCAAACGTATATTTAATTTGTCAAAACGATCATTGGGCGTTCAACACTTTCCATAACAGATCCTTTAATTCGGTTATCCCCGCATTTGTTACCGATGAAATAAATACGTGGGGTATTTGCGCCGGTAATTGTTTTTCTATCGCGTCTTTCAACTCATCATCAAGCATGTCGCTTTTACTGATGGCGATAATGAATTGTTTGTGCAGCAGTTCTTCGTTATACTCTTCGAGCTCCTTTAATAAAATTTCGAATTCTTTTTTATGGTCGTCGCTGTCGGCAGGAATTAAAAACAGCAAAACGGGGTTCCTTTCAATGTGTCTTAAAAACCGGTGCCCTAATCCTTTTCCTTCTGCGGCGCCTTCGATAATTCCGGGAAGGTCGGCGATGCAAAAACTTTTACCGCCCCTGTATTCCACCATGCCCAACTGTGGCGTGAGCGTGGTAAAGGCATAATCCGCAATTTTCGGCTTTGCGGCGGTGATCACCGACAGCAATGTTGACTTGCCCGCGTTCGGAAAGCCCACGAGCCCCACATCGGCGAGCACTTTCAGCTCCATCACTTTCCATCCTTCGGTACCGGGTTCGCCCGGCTGTGCATGTTCCGGCGCCTGGTTGGTTGCCGTTGCAAACTTTGCGTTGCCGAGTCCGCCGCGACCGCCTTTTATCCAGATGATCTCCTGTCCGTCCTGCAGGATTTCGGCCTCTTTTTTACCGGTTTCTTCGTCGCGGGCAATGGTGCCCAGGGGAACTTCTATAATAACGTCTTTACCGCTGCGGCCCGTGGAATTATTGCCACTGCCGCCTTCGCCGTTTTCGGCGTGAACGTTTTTATAATAACGGAGATGGAGTAAGGTCCACAAGTTTTTATTGCCCCTTAAAATGATATGTCCGCCGCGCCCTCCATCGCCGCCATCCGGACCAGCCTGGGGATTGAATTTAGTACGCATGAAATGTTTGCTCCCGGCGCCGCCGTGCCCGCTTCTGCAAAATACCCGTATGTAGTCAATAAAATTCGTCTTCTCCATCAGGGCTGCAATTTACTCGCATTTCGAGGTCTTAACATCTTGTTTTTGTACAGAGGCGCTTTCGCTATGCAGGCGGTATTTTCACCCTTTCGGTTTCCTGCTCGCAAATGCTTTCACCGCGGCTGCAAAATCATTGCTTCTTCCCGCCATCACCTGCAACTCCTCCTCGGCTTTCAACTGCTCCTCCAAATTGTTCGCGGCCGAGCGGTTAAGCGCCTCCTTGGTAAGCGCAAGGGCGCTTGGGGGCATCGCCGCCAGGCGAGCCGCCAGCCGCATAGACTCTTCGTGAAACTTTTCATCAGGAAAAACTTTATACACCA
>CBIGXK010000117.1:0-10164 GCA_966193805.1 uncultured bacterium
GTGTACGGTGGCGATGCGGTAGTAGTTCATTCCCCAGACCAACGAATCATCAGTTAAACTATATTCGCCAGCTGTTATGTAGTCGCCTGTTTAAACTACTTCTGCGATGGTGTTGAATGAAATGCCATCGACGCTTTTTTCAACAATGAATTTGCCGACATTCAGTTCTTTCCACGTTGTCCACTCGAGCAGGGCCGATTTATTCACTTTGGTCGCGCTGAACGAATCGATGATCTCCGGGATGGCGAGGATTTGATTTGGGCCACCGCTGTTGATCCAGAATTCAGAGAACGAATGCACATTAAACTCTGCAAAATATCCATCGTCATAAGGCACGATGTCTACCTTATCAGGAGTAATAAAATGATACAGACCACTGTCATTGTCATGTAATGAACCGTTTTCTTCCATGGGCAACCCGCTGTATTGCGTAACACCTGCCTCGTAAGGATCGGAGATATTGTCGCAGCTTGAGCAGCCAACTGCATTGATAAGATTGAGCGCTTCTGCCTGCCGGAAATAATACCGGATCGAAACTGGTTGCTGTGGTTGATTTGCCGGCTCCACAACAATATTTCTGTCGAGATAATACTGGTAACCATTGTTTCTTACCTGGCTGGTGTTGGTGAACATCTTTACTTTCGTTGTTCCCAGGTTTTGACCGTGTGAATTAACGGAAGCGACGATTTTGCCATTCATTTCGAAATCAATCCAGTTACTGTCGTTTACAATTTTCTCCAGACCGGCACTGAGGTCGGCGCCATTGTAAATGGCGCGCTTGTCGAATAGGTGGATATCATCAATTCCCACGCCTTCGAACGATACGGCCACGTCCGAGTTCATGACGAACCTGAAACGTACACTGCTGCCCGTGGCAGGAACATCGAAACTGGATACATGCCAACGCGTGTCGGACACCTGCCATTGCTGCATCACAACATCATCATACCAGTTTATACCGCTGGCGGCATCGCCGAGTTTCGTCCATGTGGTGCCATCGGTGCTGTATTCCACCCAATGCGCATCGCAATAGCAGTTGTCTTCTGTAAGGAAAATGTGACTGAATGAAAGAACCGGCTGTGCGAGCCCGCTGAGGTCAAAACACGGTGAGTACAGGTAAGATTTCTCACCATTATTGTAATTGCCTGTGAGGCCGGTGACCCAGGCATTGCTGCCGTTTGCCGCTTTGTTAATTACCGAATTTTCGGGCTTGCCCCATTGCCAACTGCTGTTGATGCCGCCGGCATGCCAATACCCGTTGTTGTTTTCAAATCCTTCGCGGTATGGATAATTTGAAATAACAGGAACCGTGGTAAACGAATACGTAAGCGTGTCGTTATGCTTGTAGGTGTCGGCTGGATAGTGTACCCATGTTTTTAATACGTAAGGCTGATAGGTTTGCAGGTTGGCTTTTTGTGTAAACACATAATCTGCCTCCTGGTGTGCCGCGATGGAAGGAATATTTTCGGTAACGGTAGCTCCGTTAATGCTGTACGAAACAGGAACATTGGTGAGTGTAGCAGCGCCTGCGTTTTTAACTTTTACAGATATCGTTTCTGCGGCGCCCAGGGAACATACATTTTCCACGGATGGGGTAAGCACCTTTCGCATGCTTACATCATTGCTGGCAAGCGTAATGGTAACGTCATCGTATGTTATTCCGTCGTCAACATTACCGTCGGGAATAACGGTGTTGGCAGAGGTAAATCCCTGCTGGCCAAACTTCACCTGGAAGCTGCTGCTCACTGTTTGTGCAGGCACCGCAGCCGCCAGGGTTTCCGTAATATTTACCGGCGCCGCGGAAAGATATTTGCCTATATCCGAAATATTATCCACCGGCAAAGTAAATACCTCGATCCATGCGTTGTTCTCGCTGCCGCGTATCCACACCTTGTTGCCGGGCAACTCGAAATCGATACCATGGTTTTTGTAAAAATAGTCCAGCCACAATTGGTCGGATGCCGAATAATTTCCAAGATTAAAGGTGAGAATAAGACTGTCTGATGAAGAAAGTGTGCTGTAGCTTTTTTGATCGAGCGTTACGGCGCGGTTGCCGCTATGTGCAAATTCGGTATTCACAAACGTGCGTGCCCTGCCGTTACTGTTGTTCGAGCGGAAATCGCCACGGTCAACGCCCTCAAATCCCATGGCATTGTTGTAATAAGTTTGCGAAGCACTGCTTTCAAAACCTTCCGTGTACGATGGCGAGAGAGCAACGGCGTCATTTTTCAGTTGTTTGGCAATCGTTCTGAGCGTATCATTCGTATGCAGCACATCGTTGCCGTAATCTACCCAAACCCTTATGGAATATGTTCCGGGTGCCGACAGATCACAGGTAGTCGAAAAGGTATAGGTATAGGTGGAAAGCGCAGGAATAATCGCAGAAGAGGTTTCAGTGACAATTGCACCGTTGTTGATTTGATACGAAACGTTGAATGAACCTGTCGAAGCAACGCGTCCCAGGTTCCTCACGCGTACCTGCGGTGCAACTGCATTTGATAATGCCGATGAAGTATGCATGCGGCCCGTAACCGGCGCCGTCAGCAGGTCGGGTGCAAAGTCGTGATTGTATGTGGGCGACGGACAACTGCCGCCGGCCGGTGTAACGGCTTTACTGATTGAGCGGCGCCCGGCCACCGAACCCTGTAAAGCTCTTACCGACAACCAATAGGTGCTGTCTTTGCTCAGTCCGCCAAGCAGGTAGCTGGTAGTGGCAGCAGTAGCGATGGTTTGCATCGAATCGCCTCTCAGCATCATAATTTCATAACCCGTTGCGGTGGATACCGCCCCCCAGCTCAATTGTGCATAGCCGGGGCAGGTATTGCTCACCGTTAGGTTGGGTTGGCCGAGTATGGTGAAAGGGTGTTCGGTAACATCGGAGTAGCCGGCAACATTACGGGTTACACGTATGAGTGCCGTGCCAGTGGGCAGATTGGGAACGCTCCATGCATAAGAACGGCTTGCAGGTGAAACGTTGTTATTGATGGTTGTCCAGTTACTGCCGCCGTTTACTGAATATTCAACGGTGAAGCCGGTATTATTGCTTCCATAGGCGCTCCAGCGAATGATTTCCTGTTCGCCGGGAACCATGGTTTCTTTGCCGAAGGGATATTCGAGTGTAACCGACGGTTGAATGATCTGGTACACCAGTACATATTCCTGCTGCCCTGTAGGAATGTCGGTTCCTGAAATATTGATCACCAGGTCGCCGGAGGGATTGTTGATCACAACCTGTTCGATATTGTTGGTATTGTCAACACCTTCTGTGGCCACATTGTAAACGCCACCGGGATTCGGATTTAGAACAAGCGGTAAATGCACAGAGCCGCCGGCAGTAACCGACAGATCCAAATTATTTACCATAGTTGTTGCAGCAAAAGGGGCCGCGGCAGGATCGTTCCAGTACAGCATTACCTTTACCTGGTGCGTACCGGCGGGTATTCCGGTGATGGTATGCGTGGACGTTCCGCCACTGCTTACTGTGTTAATAAAATAGTGATTGCCTTCGATGGCCTCCACGGCGTTTCGTGCATTGAGGCTGCCGAAGCCGAAGGTAAAATCCGGACCCGGGTTGCCGAGATCGTCTGCAGTGTTGCAGGTGATGGCCTTCATCAACGCGGCAGGAGGATTGTCGCCGCCATGCAATTGGCGGTATCGCTGATACAATAAAGCCAACGTGCCCGTTACGGTAGGCGCGGCCATACTCGTGCCGCTGAACGAGGTATATCCGTTGTTGCGAACAGTCGACACAACGTTTGCACCGCCTGCTACAATTTCAGGTTTAAGACGTCCGTCATCCACCGGCCCGCGGCTCGAAAAATTAATGATGCTGTAATCGGCCGTATTCATTCCTCCTACAGTCAGCACATTTTTCCCGCATTGAAAGCCTGATTTTATCGTTGCAAAAGAAGCAGGGTAGGGCGAACAGTTATAATTTCCGTCATTTCCCGCTGCAAATACATGCAGCAGCGAAGGATCGTTGTTCATCTGCACGTCAACAAAATTGCTCAGCACGTCGTAGTCGCCCTGACCGGGGCAACCGGCGAGCCCATTGTAATACGAGTTGTTCGTGAGCACCATGTTGTAGTCTGCCACATTAAAGGGTGTGTTGACGAGAATATCGCTGAACATTTGGCTGATGATCGTTGCCTTGGGCGCCATGCCTTTATACTTCGGATTGAGGATGCCCGCGCCGGCTACCGTTCCGGTGGTGTGTGTGCCATGATCCTCCGGCGTTAACGGAAAACGGTTGATCAACCGTCCCGTAAAATCGACGTGTGTGGAGGGGTCGGCATTGTCGCCAATACCGATGGTGATATTTTGTCCCTGCAGGTTGCGGCCAACAGTGGAGCTCAATGCATTCACCGAATGGGCGCCGTGATTATTGTAATTGACCGGCACATCTTTCAGGTACTGACTGCTGATGTAGGCCACGAAGGGCAGCCTGGCAATTTTTTGCACAGCCGGCTCTTTGGCGTTGACAAACACCACATTTGCCGGCTGAATTTTCGTATTGGCAACCTGCGCGCCTGCCGCTGTGAGCTCGGCCATGACGGTTGCTTTATCGATACTTCCAAAGAAATGCACGGCTATCACACTATTGGGGTCGGTAGCGGATGTTGATAGTTTCTCGGGCACCCCGGCGGCTATTTTGGATGAAGGCTCGAGTGCAAACACGCCGCTGATCATATTTCTTTTCAGTGAAAGCGGCGCAACCGATGCTTTCACCTCGGCCAGGTAAGTATTTTCAGGGATGTAGGTAAAGAGAACAATTCCTTCTTTTTCCAGTTGCTGACGCTGCTGTTTGCCCGGCAGCTTGTTGAACTGGATGAGCGTATAGTAGCTGTTTTTGTACTGAACGGGGCGCAGGGCTGCAGTCATATTGCGCTCACGCTGAATGTTATTGGCCCGTGTAAGCGTACCGGTTTTCAGTCGCACCGGCTTTTGCAACTCCTGGGCAGTCGACGAAAATGCAAGAAAAAGGCAGATAGAAAGCAGGCACCGGAGCTTCATCGGTAAGGGGCTTTATTACAGGATTGGATTGAATAGGTTATGAACCAATAACATAGAAACGGATACTAAACGCAGAAGCCCCCTGTTTTATTTGCTGACACGGGTACTTTTAATGCGGACCGAAAAAAATTTTGCACTTCTACGAAATCGTCGTAGGTTTACGAAAACATCGTAGAATGCCGGAAAAACTTACACCACAGGAAGAGCAGGCCATGAGGGCGGTTTGGAAAACGGGCGAGGGCAATGTGAAGACCATCCTCGAAAACATGGAAGAAGAGCCGAGGCCGCCTTACACAACGTTGGCCTCTACGGTTAAAAACCTGGAGAAGAAGGGGTACGTGAGCAGCCGGCTAATCGGCAACATGTATCTCTACAAGGCCGCCGTGAGGGAGTCGGAGTACAAAAAGAATTTTCTTACGGGTGTGGTGCGGCAGCATTTCGACAATTCGTACAAGGACCTGGTGGCCTTCTTTGCCGAACAGAAAAAGATCAGTTCGCAGGAACTGAAAGAAATCATAGACATGATTGAAAAAAAGAAAAAGTAACCTATGACTGCAGCGGAATATCTTATCAAGTTTTCGGTGAGCCTGTCGCTGGTGTATATCTTCTATCGTGTGCTGTTGCGTCCGCTCACATTTTATCAATGGAACAGGATGTACCTGTTTGGTTATGTATTGCTTTCGTTTGCTCTTCCCTTTGTGAACGTTACGCCATGGCTCGTGAACGACGATGAAAAGACGAACGTCGTTGCTAATTTTCCACCGGTAGCCGCGTACATGCACCGTGTGGGATTTCAGTTGTCGGACCTTACCATTAGCGACTGGCTAGGTGTGGTTTTCCTGGTGGGTGTGACAGTAGGCCTCGTACGGCTTTCGCTGCAGGTTTATGCGTACAGGAAGATGAAGAAACGTTCGCGGCTGGTGTATAAGGAAGAGAATTTGCGTCTGTATGAAACCACCGCGTCGAGAGGCGCGTTCACGTTTGGCAATTCGATTTACGTGAATACTAGCGAACATTCTGCGGAAGAATTGCAGCGGATCATTCAGCATGAGATCGTGCATGTAAAACAGGGCCACACGATGGACCTTGTTCTTGCAGAACTGGTGTGCGTGATGAACTGGTACAATCCTTTTGCCTGGCTGCTCAGAAAGTGCATCAGGCAAAACCTCGAATTCATTGCCGATAATAATGTACTCGCGAAGGGGTACGACAGCAAACAATACCAATACCTGCTGCTGAAAGTGATAGGCGCGCCGCAGTTCAGCATTGCCAGTCACTTCAATATTGCGGACCTTAAAAAACGAATCGCCATGATGAACAAAATGAAAAGTGCCAGGCTGCACCTTACAAAATTTTTATTTGCGCTGCCACTTCTGGCCGTTATTCTGCTGGCATTCAGAAGCGAGCAACAACAGAAAGATGAACGCCAACAGCCTGCACCTTATTTCCAGGTATGGCAGCAGGTTGATACCGTGCCGGCAGGCGAAGAAGAACAGGTTGCCGGCGAACCTGTAACGGAGCCTTCTATTGCGCCTGAAAAAGCAAACAAAAAAGGTTATCACTTGTCTGTCATCAGAACGGGAAGCGAGGAGGTAGTGTTAATACGGGATATGCGAAAGCAATCGGTGGAAGCCATGACCATGGCAGATTGGAACAGCGACAGGAAACAGAACGAGAATAAATATGGAAAGCTGCCACCACCTGTTCCTCCTGTTCCACCGGTTCCTCCGGTCGCTCCGGTGCCGCCCGTGCCAGCTGCTCCATCGGCTCCTGCAGTGGCGCCGGTACCGCCCGTGGCTCCCGTGGATGTTGAGGCCCTCAACCAGGCGCTGGCGCCGCTCAAAGAACTCGAATTGGAAAAAATAGGTTTAACCGAGGAGCAGCAAAAGAAGATCAATGAAGAGATAGGGAAGGTAAACGAGCGGATGAAAGATATTGTGGAGAATGAAGTGAACTTAGCACAAATAGAAATTATTTTGAAAGAGAATGAGCAAAATATGCTGCGGGTGCAGGAGCGCATTCAGCAAAAGCAGCAGGAAATACAGCAGGAGCACCAGCAACGCCTTCAACAGAAGCAACAGGAAATACAGCAGGAGCACCACCAACGCCTTCAACAGAAGCAACAGGAAATACAGCAGGAGCACCACCAACGCCTTCAGCAGAAACAGCAGGAAATACAGCGAGAGCAACAAAAACGCATAAACAAGAAAGATCCTTCATAATTGATGCTATTACCCCCAAACAGTCATCCCGCCTCGCGCGGGATTTTTTATTGCGCCTGCTGAACAAAACATTTGTTATCAGACTGTTTGCAGTAGGATACTTATTAATCGAGTCGCTTTCATTATTAGCCGTCTAAAAAGTTAAAGTTTTTTCTTTTTTACTGGAAAGTAATGCAGCAAGCAGCGTTTCAGCCCCTTTCTACGATACTACTATCAGATTGGCAATGCAATAAATTTTTGATAGTGCCGCATGATTATAATCTGATACTCATCATAGAAGGATGCAAAGGAGGTGAGCCTGGATCTCAGCGGGAATTGTATGAAACATTTTACAATTATGCTTTGAAAATATGCCTGCGTTATACCAGAGACAAAGAAAATGCTATGGAAATAATAAACGATGCCTTCATAAAAGTTTTTAGAAAAATACAGGGATTTATATGTCCTGCAGATGCCGCTCTCACGACGAACTATTTTAAAGGTTGGCTGAAGAAGATAATCGTATTTACCGCAATCGATCATCACAGGAAGGAAAAGGAGGATTTTCAATTCAGAGAGCTCAGCGATGAGATTGCCTATTCAACACGATATAGCATACATCCAATGGAAGACACTACTTACGATTTGCTGATTGCAATGATACGCTCGCTTCCTCCGGCATACCGGATGGTTTTCAACTTATATGTTATAGATGGGTATTCACATAAGGAAATCTGCGAAATCGTGGGGATTTCGGAAAGCACATCCCGGTCCAATCTTGTTAAAGCAAGAGAGCTGTTGCGAAAAATGTTAAAAAAAACTCATGAAGAAGTTCTCTCCAAATCTAACTGACCGGGAATTGTATGACTTGTTCAGAGACGCCGCTGAAAATTATCAAATCCCTAATCCCCGGGAAGAAAAACAGGAGCAGTGGGACAAAATCAGGACCCAACTCGCAGAGGATGAAATGTTATCGCGGGCAGATGTGTTAAAGACGCACAGGTGGCACCGCGTGATATTGATACTGTTGCTGGCAACTCTTCTGTTTGGAGTAGGAGAAATTTTCACGGGCTTAATGATAAAACAAAGACCAATGATGAACACCCGGAAAAACATATCTGAACACAGGAAATCGGAACATATTCAGCATGCAGATACGCAGTCGAGCCAGACAACAGGGGAAGATATGGTCTTTATGGCTGAGGATATTTCACAGCTGCAGGCAAGACCTGCTGCGAACAGGGGTCCGTATCCGGGCGAGGAAGTAAGCAGTGACATTGCGGTTCGGGCTGATTCATTGAAACGGCACTTAAGCACAAAATTCGATACAGTGATGTTCCGGGTAAACGGTACCAATTCCGATTTTCGTGATGACATCAGCAAGTCGATTTCCAGTGCGACGAAGCATCATACCCCGACAGCGATTACAGACATTGGCAATGCTGCTGTGACTCCCCAGGCAAAGAGGAAAGATGGTTTTTCCAGGTGGAGCCTTGCGATTGCCGTTGGCACCAACTGGAGCGGGATAAAAACCAGGCTGAACGGTCCGGCGGCGTTGGATGTGGGTGTAATGGTCCAGCACAGGTTTGCTCCAAGGTGGTCGGTCGAGTCTGGACTATTGCTCACATCTAAATTGTATTCGGCGGGGCCGGCCGACTACACCTCTTCCGTAAGTTATCCTGCATTATTCCGGGTGGACGCCGAGTGCCGCATTTTCGATGTGCCCATAAACCTGCGCTATGATGTGATGCAGCGACACAATAGTATGGGATTCATCAGTGCCGGACTTTCTTCGGTTTGGATGCAGAAAGAAAATTACCTCTTACGCTCGAAAGTTAACGGAAGTGTGCAAACCGCGGAGTATAATTTTTTTAACGAAAACAAGCATGTTTTTTCAATAGTGAATCTTTCAGCCGGATATGAAAAAACCTGGAATAGGTTTGGATTGCAAGTGGGCCCATATGCGAAACTTCCACTAAAGGGAATTGGTGGTGGGAAGGTGAAATTAGCCAGTGCAGGTGTGCTTGTCAGCGCTAAATACAATTTTAAATAACCGGCTGATAATTGGTCGGATATCATTGAACATTAAAGCAATTATTTATGAAAATCGCATTTTCTTATTTTAACCAGAAATCAGCAGTTTTGTTGCTTGCGCTTTGCGGTGCATTACTCATTGGGGCGTGCAGCAAAGACGACTCATCAGATTCCGATAATGGCGGTGATGAACAACTATCATTCAACTCGAGCTTTACAAAGTCCAATGATCAGGTTGAGACTTCGGCTACAGGAACGTTGAACGCAACTTTTGATCCCGAAACAATGGAACTTTCTTATTCGTTCGATTGGAAGGACCTCACCTCGAACGCCATAGAAATGCATATTCATGATGCCGGGCCGATAATTGTTCCCATCACCGGGTTTCCGATGGAGACTACCGGCTCTATGTCAACCGCCGCAACATTAACAGCCGATCAGGCCGCAGATCTGAAGGCTGGAAAGCTATACGTGCAGATACATTCTGAAAATTTTCCGGCAGGAGAAATCATAGCACCATTTACTGCTACCAGCGATAGCAGTGGCGGAGCCGATGACGGCGGTGGTGATGGTGGCGACGGCGGTGGTGGTGGAGGAATCCCCGGCTATTAATAGTTGCCCCAACAACTGCGTTGCGTACCCTGATTGCCAGGATAAAAAAACCGGAGATAAGTTAATGTCAACGTTTCCGGTTTTTGTTTCATCTTAAACAATGGCGGATGAAAAGGTTGCACTTTGTTTTGCTGGTTGCAGTTTGCGTTATAATTTTTTCCACTTGTTCTAAAATTGCGCCGGAATCGTCTGCGGCGGCAAACGGCAATGATACCTGCACGCCTAAATTTCCTGATCAGAACGTGACCTACGATAATTATGTGAAGGATATAATTGCAGACAATTGTACTAATACCTGTCATGT
>CBIGXK010000118.1:0-10153 GCA_966193805.1 uncultured bacterium
AACCAATATAGACTCTAAAGGAAAGCTATTAATATCGATAGCGAATGAAAATCATTAGTAGCTGTTCATGAGATAGCCCGAATAGTTTAATATTTACTTTTCATAGGAGTCCTTTCCTTCAAATTATTCTGTAGCTGTTGAAATACGCCGATAAACATTTTGAATCTGTTATCCGTATGCGGCCAGGCTAAGGGTTTGGTTTTTATTTCAGATTTAAGAATTTCATTAGCATGAATACAATCTTGCTCATCAAAGAACAAGTCGATCCATGTCCGGGGTAGTTGAGATGAGGACTTCACTGTGAAGCCGTTTGCGTAGATTTTAATGGGCGTAGGGACACTTCTCACATCGACCGTTCTAAAGTTATTGCTGTATGCCCAGGTAAAATAAGCTTCCCAATATTGAAAATGATTTACCAGCCTGGCAATAAGCTGACTATCATTTTCTTTATTGGCCGCTTTGATTCTCCATTGATTATTGTTTACACTAAATGGATTTTCTGTCTCTTCTTCAATCGTTAACGGAGATGATTCAAAATACAACACGTCTCCATTCTCGATCGTCAACTGCAGATCATCCCCATTGGTGATTGCGCGGTATGACAATGATGCCTTTTTTTCCGGAACAAGTATTAATTTTTCACTTTGTAGCTCCCAGCGACCCGATTCAAAAACGCCGAAATATTTAGTAAACGATCCGTCTGGACGAAGCTGCAGGAAGCTTGTAGGTGCGAAGCTTGATTTCTTTGATTTCATCTCACTGCTGTAATGTGTATAGAGCCACAGCCTGCTTATCTTCTCCTGAGGTGAACGGCAGGATAATATCAAACATAGGATGGCGATCACAAAAAAAGTGCCTTTGCACATCAGGGTATGTTTATTCGAGCCAAGATAGCTTTTACTTATTACACATCAAATCCTGTCGCCCAGATTTTCAGAGATTCTTTTTGAAACTGTCGAGCTTCTTGCACATAGCCTTACAAAGTCTTGTAAACCGAGGTTGCTGAAGAAGTTGGATTCATAATGTCTTTGATAGAAGATTTAGTTGATTTGCAAATTTTGAAGAAGTGCATTTTGACAGATGAATGGGTATTGCTGGGAAGTTTAAAATCGGAAAAGACAGTTCATTTACTTGCAGCTTTTTTTATGGCCCTCACTTAAGAATAGATTAAGTATATTACGTTTCATCAGAACAGAGTTCTATGAAACGATTGTTTTCATACCTGGCTGTATTTTTTATCACTATTTTTCCTGCCACTGCGCAGAAAGTCATCTCGATAAAAATAGACGGCGCGATTAGTCCGGGAACCGCAGGATACATTGACCGTGCTATTAAAAAAAGCGCCTCCGAAAATGCTGAATGTCTTATCATTCACTTAAATACTCCTGGCGGATTACTTAAATCGACCCGTGTCATCGTTTCAGCCATCCTTAATTCACCCGTTCCCGTTGTCGTGTATGTTTCACCCGGCGGCGCGCACGCCGGATCGGCAGGGGTTTTCATTGCCATGGCCGCTCACCTCGCGGCAATGGCGCCGGGAACAAACATCGGCGCCGCCCACCCGGTATCATCGGGCGGACAAATGGATACGGTGATGAACGAAAAAGTAACCAACGACGCCATGGCCTTTATCCGGACGATTGCCGAACGGCGCAGCCGCAACGTAGAGTGGGCGGTGCAGGCCGTGCGCAATAGTGTGTCCATTACTGAAAGCGAGGCACTGAAAATGAACGTCATCAACGTTGTGGCAGCAAATGAAAAACAACTTCTGCAGGAGATCGATGGAAAAACCGTTGAGGTGCAGGACGAGAAGCGGACCCTTAACACAAAAAATTCAACCGTAACGGCATTGGACATGCAGTGGTACGAAAAACTGCTGCAGCTCATCAGCGATCCCGACATTGCCTACATTCTCTTTCTTCTGGGTTTTTATGGGTTGCTTTTCGAACTATACAGCCCGGGAGCTATTTTTCCCGGGGTAATTGGCGGCATTTCACTTATCCTTGCGCTTTATGCCATGCACACGCTTCCCATCAATTACGCCGCAGCTTTGCTGCTGGTATTCGGACTTATACTTTTTATCCTCGAGATCAAGATAACGAGCCACGGGATGCTTGCGATAGGCGGCGTGATCTCGCTGTTCCTCGGATCGATGATGCTGATTAGAACCGACGAGGAATGGGATATCACGGGAATTTCGCTCGGCGTTATCATACCTGCCGTGATTACCACGGCGCTGTTTTTTCTGGTGATCGTTACTATGGGCATCAGGGCGCAGCGGTTAAAAACAACAACGGGCATCGAAGGCATGCAGGGGCAGACCGGTGTAACCATCACCGCGCTGAATCCTTCGGGCGACGTGATGGTACACGGTGAGATATGGAACGCCAGGAGCGCAACCGGGCAGTCAATACCTGTGGGCCAAAAAATAAGAGTAGTATCATTACATAACTTTACTGTCGTAGTGGAGGCAGTTGAAAATTAGAAAATACAGCTTATGCAACATTTACCGGTATCAACGATTATCATCGTTATTCTTGTCATTCTGTTTCTTTCCAGCGCCATCAGGATACTGCGCGAATATGAGCGTGGTGTGGTGTTCCGGCTCGGAAGGCTGATCGCGCTGAAGGGCCCGGGCCTCATCCTGCTGATCCCGGTGATCGATAAGATGGTGAAGGTTAGCCTTCGCACAGTGGTGATGGATGTGCCGCCGCAAGACATCATCACGCAGGATAACGTTTCGGTTAAGGTGAATGCCGTGGTGTATTTCCGCGTGATGGACCCGCGGAAGGCCGTTGTGGAAGTGGAGAACTATCTTGTGGCCACTTCCCAATTTTCTCAAACGACGTTAAGAAGCGTGTTGGGACAGTCAGAAATGGACGACCTGCTTTCGCAGCGCGAAAAGATCAACCAGAAGCTGCAGCACATCATTGATACGCACACCGAACCATGGGGCATTAAGGTGTCGAACGTGGAAGTAAAGCAAATTGATTTGCCGCAGGAAATGCAAAGGGCGATGGCAAAGCAGGCCGAAGCCGAGAGGGAGCGCCGCTCAAAGATAATTGCCGCAGAAGGCGAGTTCCAGGCATCGCAAAAACTGGCGGATGCAGCGAAGATACTGAGCGATCAGCCGAGTGCGCTTACCCTTCGTTATCTTCAAACACTTCGTGAAATTGCGACGGAAAATAATTCCACGACAGTATTTCCGATACCCATCGATCTCGTGACCGCTTTTATGAAGAAGTCAGAATAAGTTAAAATTTTATTGCGCCACCGCGTACTTTTTAGGTTCCTGATGCAATGATCAACGCGAGCCCGCCAATAAAAAATAAAAACATCGCTGTGATGTAGGCGTTGGTGCCGCGCGGCGCGCCGCGGATTTAATTCCAGATGAACACACCCCAAAGCGCGGCCACGAGCGTGGCCCACTGGCCGAGCCCGTAAGAAATTGCCGGACCCGCCTTGCCGGCCGCAATGAGGTTGAATGAATTTCCTAGTCCCCAAATAAGGCCGCCCAAAATACCTACAAGGTGCGTTTTAAAAGGGCCGCTAAAATATTCACGGTAGCTGGTGGGACTCCCTTCAAAAGGCTTTTTGATCAAAATGGTGTTGAATAAAAAATTGCTGACAAAAATGCCGCATGAGAAGATAAACACTGCGGTGTAGGGCGTCATTTTTCCTGCCGCGGGTTCAACAAAATTTTCGAGATCCATCGATACGGCGATAAAGCGGTAGAAAAACGACATCAGGATACCGGCGATCACCGAGATGATGATACCCTTGGATGATACCGCTGACTGCGAGCCTTTTGTTTTTTTGTAAGCAAGGGCGTTCAGGATGATCGCTATTGTAACCAATACCACGCCGGTAAACAGCAAGCTGGCATTTCCTTTTTCGGCGCCGAAATAATTGATGAGCACACCGAGTACGAGCGCCAGCCCGATTCCAACAGGAAAAGCAACGGCCATGCCCGCAATCGAAATAGCGGCGGCAAGGAGAATGTTTGCGGCATTGAATACGATGCCGCCGAAGAATGCACTGCCGATATTTTCGCCGGAAGCCTGACCGATGTCTTCGATAAAACTGCGGCCGTGGCTGCCGAAGCTGCCGAGCGTAAGTGCGGATACGAGTGAGAAAAGCAATATGCCGATGACATAATCCCAATAGAACAACTCGAAGCGCCAGCTTTTGCTTGCGAGTTTCTGTGTATTGGCCCATGAGCCCCAACACAGCATGGTGATCACGCAAAGCAATACAGCGGTGCCATAATTTTCTACGATGAACATGGTACTCCTTTTATTTTATTGATTGTTGAGTTTTTGGGTTGGAAATGGATGCTACGGTTTTAATTGTATATTCCCCGTGATTAATTCCTTGCGATAAGGGATGGAAGGCTGCGCCCCCATGCGCGTTACGGAAATCGCAGCTGCGCGGCTGGCAAAGTTGACCGCGTCGAACAACGTGCCGCCTTCTGCAAGGGCCACTGCGAGCGCGCCACAAAATACATCGCCGGCGGCGGTGGTATCAACGGCCTCCACTTTTTGTGCGGGTACCACTGTAATTTCTCCCTTGTCATAAATAACACATCCCATGGCGCCCATAGTAATGATTACGCTTTTTACCCCCAGGTTCTGAATCGCCACTGCTGCCTGTGCCGCGGTGGCGGCGTCGGTTACGTTGATACCCGAAAGCATGGCGGCCTCACTTTGGTTGGGTGTTATGATATCTATGCAGCTCAGCAATTTCGGGGGAAGCGTATTTGCCGGCGCAGGATTCAGGATCACTTTGACGCCGTGTTTTACTGCATAGATGGCGGCAAAGTGTACGGTTTCCATCGGTATTTCCAATTGCATGAGCACAATGCCTGCACCGGCAATTTTGTCGAGTGCGTCTTCGAGGTCGGCCGGCGTAAGGCCTGCGTTCGCTCCCGATGCCACAACAATACTGTTTTCGCCCGACCGGTCAACAGTAATCAGCGCCACGCCCGATGGGAGGGTGTCGTCTGACAGGAGGTGGGCGATGTCGATACCTTCTTCTTCGAACAATTGCGTTGACTGTTTACCGAAAACATCGTTGCCTACTTTGGACACAAAGGCAACATCACCACCCAGACGCGCAACCGATACCGCCTGGTTAGCGCCTTTGCCGCCTGGGTTCATAAAAAAAGAACCGGAGAGGACGGTTTCACCAGGCACCGGGATGTGGCTAGTTTTTACCACCATATCCATATTCGTGCTCCCAATAACTATTATTTTTTTTGAATGCATAGAATCGTGTTTCGCTGATTGAGGCGGTCTTAATATTTAAATTACATATTTAGTTGGTTTTCAGCGGTAAAATATTCAATCGTCCAGATTAATTTGCAGACCGTGTTGATGACATTTGACTTCGTGTAACGATATGAAGGAATAAATATCGTTTTCATGATCACTCATTTCAAACGGTCGCTTGGCGCGGCCCTCATGCTTTTACTTTCGCTCACCGGTTGCAAAAAAGATACGAAAGAGCCCGAAAAAAAATCGGAATGCGAGCCGGGGGCTCCTGTTGGCAACCTTATTTATTCTGCATCCGACGACGTGTACACTTTCAAAACAAGCGGTGGCGGCACGATAAAAATTGATCTGGATGGTTCTATTTCGATTGGCCATAAAGATTATCCCGGTTTCAAAATCGAATTTTGGGGAGATACCAGCAGGGACGGCAGGGAAGTGACATCCGGTAACCATGAAAACCTGAACGGCAAACACGTAAAAGACCGAATTGGAACGCGGCGCACGATCATATTTCCCGATGGCGCCAAGATCACGATGGTGGCTGAGGGCAATGTGGGGCCGTTAATTTCGGTAAGCATTTACGACGGCGCCGAAAGCCATCGCATCAACGCTGTTTGCGGGTCGCTGGCACATAGTTCCACCACGGCTTCGGAGGCAAAGCAACTCGATGATGATGAGGCCGACGGCGAAGCCGGTACCTTCGAATTTACTGAGACCGGGCTGCTGTTCGTTAATGTGTACACGGAGAACGTGGTGGGCGACAAAGCTGAGGACCGTCGCCCCATAGGAGAGCTTAATTGTAATAATCCTAACCAGGTAAATGACTTTTACGACGATGAGCGGCTTGGCCACACATGATCTGTACGTTTAAATCTTTCCCGGCGGAGAATAGGGTTAGTTTGAAAACCGCCCTCAGGGGGCGGTTTTTTGCATGCAAGCTCCAGGAGGAGGGTCCTGTGGATAACGCGGTGCGGCTGTGGATAACTGTTTTAAAAGACCGATTATCGGCCTCGTTTACCGTATTTTAATGAAATTTCAATCTGTTTAGCCGGAAAATATTTTAATATCACTTAAATGTGGGACGCAGGCAAAAGGAATGTACTGGTATATTTATTGCAGTTACTCAGGCAATCTTATATTTGCGGCTGAGAAATTATTGGCTATTAACTATATAAAATATTTTACCTTTCCAATCTCCTGCCGATATTTGCTTTAAAATGAATAAAACTCAAAATTTAATTAAAATGTTACAGAAAATTACGCTATCCTGGTTATTGCTCCTGATCGTTGCCTTCACGTCATGTGTTTCGACCAAGAAATACAAGGCTGCAACAACCGACGCGCAAAATGCCAAAAATTCCTATGATTCATTGCTGAAAAAGACGAATGATCTGCAGACTCAGTTGAATGACGCGCTGGCTAATAGCAAAACACTGGCTGAAGAACGCGACCGCTACCAGAAGGAAGGGGAAACTGCAAAGGGCCAACTGCAGGAGTTGCAAGGTACTGTTGACGATTATGTGAACAACATGCAGGAAGTTCAGAAGAAAGTTGCAGACAGGATGGCTGACTACGCAGATCGCGGAGTTAACGTTCAGTATAAAGATGGTTTGGTTTATATCACTATCGAAGATGCCCTGCTTTACAGAAGCGGCAGTACAAGGATTGGTAAAGACGGTGAAACCGTGCTGGGCACCTTTGCTTCCGTGATCAATGAATATCCCAACCTGAAGATCCTGGTTGTAGGCCATACCGACGACAGGGCAGGCCGTGGAAGGGACAACTGGACGCTCAGCACAGAACGGGCTAACAGTGTTGTTCGCGCGCTTAAGAACATGATGAAGATCGATCCGGCTCGTATGACAGCGGCAGGACAGGCTGAATACAATGCCGTGGCAGATAATTCAACTGAAGAAGGAAGGGCTCAGAACAGGAGAACTGAAATCGTACTGACCCCCGAAGCTTTCAAGTTGTTCAATAAGTAACCAAGCAGAGATAATCTTTTTGTAAAAGGAAACTTCGCCGACTTTTTAGTTGGCGAAGTTTCCTTTTCTTTTTTTAGTCTGTTGTCCACCCCCGCCAGCGGGGATACGTCTCCCGTCTCCTCATACCAACTCCTCTTTCCCCACCTTGTGGTATTCATCAATTAATCTGCGCTGCACCTCAAAAGGAACAACACCATACTCTGAAAAAGACATTCGGAATTTGGCGCGGCCCTGCGTAATGGATCTCAGTGAAGAAGAATAGTCCTGCATCTCCGCAAGCGGCACGCGCACCGAGATCTTCGTAAAATGACTTTCGGCATCCATGCCCTCAATTACCGCGCGCCGCGACTGCAGGTCGCTGATGATGGCGCCCGTAAGCTCATCGGGGCACAGCACGGTAAGCTGGTAAACGGGTTCCAGTATTTGCGGATCAGCCTGCTGAAACGCCTGTTTAAAGGCCATCAGCCCGGCTATCTTGAACGAGATGTCATTTGAATCGACCGCGTGCATCTTCCCGTCATAAACGCTCACCCTCACATCGCGCACATGCGACCCCGTTAGCGGGCCCTCCTGCATCTTTTCCATCACCCCTTTCAGGATGGAGGGAAGGAACCGTTGGTCTATCGCGCCGCCAACAATACAATTCAGAAACACAAGCTTGCCGCCCCAGTCCAGTTTATACTCATCCCTTCCGCGTACGTTAAAATTTTTCGGGTCGGCCATGCCTTCATAAAACGGTTCCACCTGCATGTATACTTCTGCAAACTGTCCTGCGCCCCCCGATTGTTTTTTATGCCGGTAGCTCGACTGCACTGTTTTCCTGATCGTTTCGCGGTAGGGGATGCGCGGCCGCGAAAATTTTACCTGGAGGTTCCGGGCTATATGCTCCAATTTCCATTTGACGACCGACAAATGCAGCTCGCCCTGGCAATGGAGAATGGTTTGCCTGAGCTCCTGCGACAGTTCAACCCGTACCGTCGGATCCTCTTCCTGCACCTGGTGAAGTGCCTGCGACAGCTTTTCTTCATCACCCTTTTGGGTGGATTCAATCGCAATGCTCATCAAAGGCTGCGGAAATTCAATCGGCTCCAACTCGTAGCGCTTACCTTTCGCGTGCAGCGTATTATTGACGTGTGTATGCTTCAGCTTAATCGTTGCGCCGATGTCACCCGCTACCAGTTCGTTAACCGACGTACGCTTTTCGCCTTCAACGATGAAGATCTGGTTCAGCTTTTCGGTAACGCCATCCGATTCATTGACGAGTTCCATACCCGGCCTGACCGTTCCCGAATAAACTTTGAAATACGACGTTTCGCCAATGTGTGGTTCGGCGTTGGTTTTATAGATGAAGATGCATGCGGCTTCATTGGCGTCGCATTTCACCGTTTCACCCGATTTGCTGGTCTGCGGAGGCATTTCATTGGCGGCGGGGCACACATTGTCAATAAAGCCCATCAACCTGCCGCTGCCCATATTCTTTTTGGCCGAAAGGCAAAAAAGGGGAAAAAGGTCGTGGTTGATCATGGCCTTCTTTAAACCGTACCGCATTTCATCCTCGTCGAGTTCTCCCTTGTCGAAATATTTTTCCATCAGGGTTTCATCGTTCTCGGCAATTGCTTCGATCAATTCTTTGTGCAGCCTTTCTGCTTTTTCCCTTTCCGCCTCCGGAATCGGAATCTTTGCCGGCTTGCCGCCCTCCGGCGCGAATTGATACACTGTCATGCGCAGCACATCCACGATGCCACTGAATTCAAGACCCTGGTTGAGCGGGTACTGCACAACGGTAATATTGCGGCCGAAATGCTCTTTGGCCTGTGCAACGGTTTTTTCGAAATCGGCTTTGTCCTGGTCGAGCTTGTTGACGGCAAAGACCATGGGCGTTTTAAACTTCTCGGTGTATTCCCAGATAATGTCGGCGCCCACTTCAACGCCGAAATTTGCATTGAGGAGCATCACGCCGGTGTCCGCCACCCGCAGTGCCGACACGACTTCGCCGGCAAAATCGTCGTACCCAGGCGTGTCTATGATATTGATTTTATACCCGCGCCACTGGGTATGGAGCAGTTTCGAAAAGATGCTGTTCCCTCGTTCTTTTTCCAGCTCATAAAAATCGGCCACTGTATTTCTTTCTTCGACTGTCCCTCGCCGGGTAGTGAGACCGGCTTCGAAAAGCATGCATTCTGCTAAGGTGGTTTTCCCGCTGCCGGCATGGCCAAGCAGCGCAATGTTTTTGACGTGAGAGGTATCGAAAGAAGCCATGGCGGGCAGATTTGAGTTTGCAATCAGGAATCCGCAAATGACTATAAAGTTAGCGATTGGATCGGAAGCAATTTACCTTCCGTTTGCCCGCAGCACGGTGATCTCCTTCTTTTCCCTGTCGGGATGTGTTTTCTTCACGATGTAGTGCCATTGCTTATCAGCTACGTCGACGAAGAATATATCGCCCACTTTATGGTTCTTTACAGCTTCCTGGAACTCGGCGGGGAACATGTAGATTCCGAAAAACCAGTCCGTGTCGCCATGGGTGGTATTGCCATCCATGGTGTATTGATCGGATAGCTGATCGAAAGGTGTTCCCGACTGTGCCTTTTGCACGATCATTTTTTTGAGGCTGTCGATCTCTGAATTGGACAGGGATCCGCCGTCGAGGAACACGTAGTTGGGATTCGGCTCGGCGGCGCCGCCGATCGTTTTGCCGAATCGCCAGCGGGCGCGCGGAATGGCGCTCGGCACGCCGTCCTGATGCTCGCGCACGGTCAGCACTGCGCTCGGGTCGTCGATATCGGCGGTGGGATAGGGCTTGTGGCCGGCGTCCGAGATTAGCTGATGCGCGCTCGCGATGTTGGGCCACCACTGCACGAAGTTCTGCCCGGTGATTCGCTTGCTGTTCAGAAG
>CBIGXK010000119.1:0-10122 GCA_966193805.1 uncultured bacterium
GGCTCGATCCTGCGGTTGTTGCAAGAACGTTAAAGCTGGTGAATACGAACGAGTATAAGAGAAACCAGTTCTGCCCGATCATCAGGGTGAGCAGCAAGGCTTTCGGAGTAGGAAGAAGAATGCCGATCGTAGGAAAATATCTTTCGTAAATACTTCACCACGACCGGCAATGGTCAGGTTATTTTTTAAGCGCCACGATCATATTCTGATCGAAAGGCACCGGAAAGTTGGAAGTAATGCGTTTCGACAAGGTGAAATTGCTGTCGCTTATAGAAATAATTCTCACCAGGCCGGTAAGCTGACCGGGAAGCTGGCCGTCGATATTCAGCGAATCGCTTCCTGAAAGTGTCCAGTTAAACGGTGTTGACTGGGCGTCGTCGGTGCTGCACCTCGTTGCGCCTTCGTCAAATATGCCGGTGCTGTCGGATGAAAACGTGATGATATTATCCTTCTGGCACCCCGCCAATCCGCCAGGCAACGCGCCATCTATTTGTCCGTCCTTGTTTTCATCAAATCCTATTGTATCGATTTTCCAGGTTGTTGAGGTGATCAGGTCCACCGTGGAAGGAGGTTCTTCAACGTCTTTATCCTTCTTACATCCTACGGTGGCAATACCCGCTAAAGTCACGGCTACCAGAAAAGCTTTTTTCATACTAGTTTATTTTCTTTAAAATTTAAAAGGGTTACCCATTGGCTTAGGGTAAATGGTCTTTTGATCGATAACTTCCTCTCAGTGCATTTATTGTGCCTGATATTTTAAGATTTCGCAAAAATAAGCTGGCAAACGGCTTGCAATGCGTTTGTTCGTATTTTGTGCAAATAATTTATTGCTATGGGTTTCACCGCCAATGATATAAAGGAGTTGAATGAAAAGATAGGTTACCACAGTGTTTTTATTGACCGCCTGCGCGACGAAGTAGCAAAAGTGATCATTGGCCAGCACCATATGTTAGACCGCTTATTGATCGGATTGTTAACGAATGGCCATATTTTGCTGGAAGGCGTACCCGGTCTTGCGAAGACGCTTACCATTAAATCACTGGCGCAGGCTGTGCATGCAAAGTTCAGCCGTATTCAATTCACTCCCGATTTACTGCCCGCCGATGTGATCGGCACGATGATCTATAACCAGCAGAAGAATGAATTTATGGTTCGCAAGGGACCGATATTCGCAAATTTTGTTCTGGCCGATGAAATCAACCGTGCGCCGGCCAAGGTGCAGAGCGCGTTGCTCGAGGCAATGCAGGAGCGCCAGGTAACAATAGGGGAGCAGAGCTTTAAGCTGGATCAGCCTTTTTTGGTGCTGGCCACGCAAAACCCACTCGAGCAGGAGGGCACCTATCCATTGCCGGAAGCGCAGCAGGACAGGTTCATGATGAAAGTGATCGTTGACTATCCTACAAAAAGCGAGGAGCGCGTGATACTCCGGCACAATGTTGAGGGACTGAAAACAAAGGATGTTAAACAGGTGGTGTCCGTGCAGGAAATTATTCAATCGCGCGACCTGGTGAAAGAAGTGTACATGGACGAGAAGATCGAGGATTACATCCTCGACATCGTATTTGCTACCCGGCAGCCCGAAAAATACAAGCTCGATAAATTAAAATTGCTGATCGGTTACGGCGGTTCGCCGCGGGCAAGCATCAACATGGCGCTCGCCTCCAAAGCCCATGCTTTCCTGAATAAGCGCGGATACGTGATACCCGAGGATGTTAAAAGTATTGCCAAAGATGTGTTAAGGCACCGCATCGGGCTCACCTATGAAGCGGAGGCCGAAAATGTGAAGGCAGAAGATGTGGTGGATGAAGTGCTCAAAGCTATCGCAGTTCCATAAATCATGCTGACGACAGAGGATATATTAAAAAAGGTTCGCGAGCTCGAGATCAAGAGCAAGAAGCTTACCCGGCACATCTTTACCGGCGAATATCACAGTGCGTTCAAAGGAAGGGGAATGTTGTTTAAGGAAGTGCGCGAATACCAGCATGGCGACGATATCCGCTTCATCGACTGGAACGTTTCGGCACGGTTCAACCACCCATTCAGCAAGGTGTTTGAAGAAGAGCGCGAATTGACGCTAATGCTCCTTATCGATGTAAGTGGCAGCTCCCTGTTCGGTACAACGCATGCCCGCAAAAAAGATATCGTTAACGAAATTGGCGCCGTTCTTTCATTTTCTGCTATCAGCAACAACGACAAAGTGGGCGTGATACTTTTTACTGATAAGATTGAAAAATTCATCCCCCCCAAAAAAGGTCGCGACCATGTGCTGTACATTGTGAGGGAACTGCTCACCTTCACGCCAAAGGGCAGGGGCACCGATATTACCGAGGCCTTGCGGCAATACAACAATACCACACGGCAAAGATGCATTGCCTTCGTTCTGAGCGATTTTATCGACAGCCGTTTTGAAGATGCTCTGAAAGTGGCCGGTAAAAAACATGATGTAATAGGGATAAAAGTTTACGATAAAATGGATATGCAATTGCCTGCCATTGGTGTGATCGAAACCGAAGATTCGGAAACGGGTGAAAAGAAATGGGTGGATACCAGCGACATCCTCGTGCGCCAGGAATACCAGGAAAACTTTTTCGCCTGGTCGCAAACCTGTAAAAATATTTTCCTCAAAGCGGGATGCGACCTGCTGCATATTCGCACAGATGAAGATTATGTGAAAGTGCTGCAGAAATTTTTTGTCAGCAGGAACTGACGGGAACAATGATGAAGACCGGCGATAAACATATTACTGCACTGCTGGCGCTACTGTTACTTTCCACGGTGACCGCTGCACAGGTAAACGTGCGCACAACCGTTAACAGCGATTCGATCCTGATTGGCGAACCCATTACGGTAACGGTCGAAGCATACATGCCCACAGGTGCAAGGATAGAATGGTTCGTGGCCGATTCGTTTCCTCATTTCCTCATTACGAGCCGCTCACCGATCGACACGGTTCAGAACATCGATGCGAAAAAGGTAAGCCAGGAGTTCAGTGTTACCAGTTTCGATTCGGGCTACTGGCAATTGCCGCCTTTCGAGATCGTTATTGATCAACAGGCATTTTATACCGATAGCGTGGGCATCAATGTGGGATATACGCCCTTCGACCCTTCCGAAGATTACCGCGACATCAAAACCATCATCGAGGTTTCCAACCCGGCGGTCAATAAAATTCCGTTGTACCTGACCCTGGCAGTGCTGGCATCGCTGGGGGTGTTGATTTATTACCTGAGAAAAAGAAGGAAGCCTGAGGCGGTGGTTGCGCAGCCGGTTATTCCTGAGTTGTCGCCGTATGAAGAGGCGGTACGCGCGCTGAAGGCGCTTGCCAGGAAAGGCAGCTCCGACGTAAAATTCTATTATTCGGAGCTGAACGATATACTAAGGAACTATGTTTGGCGCCGACACAATATTTCATCGTTCGAGCGAACCAATGAAGAGCTCATTTTGCAATTGTCGAAGCTGGATATGCCGAAAGATAGTTTCATTGCCCTGGCGCAGGCGTTGCGGATGGCCGATTTCGTAAAATTTGCCAAGTACCGTCCCTCTTCCGAAGAAAATGAATCGAATTTCGGGGTCATCAGGGCCTCTATTGATGTAATGGATAAAAGAGTTGTAAGTGCTGTATAAGTGGTTTGAAAATATCGAGTTCGCCTATCCATGGATGTTCCTGCTGCTGCTGCTGGTTCCGCTGATGATATACTGGCACGTGTACATCGGCAATAAGCGGCAGGGTACCCTTCTCGTCTCATCGGTGAAGTCGTTCGGAGAGACACGGTCTTTCCGCACCGTATTTCGTCATCTGCCATTCGTGCTTCGTTTGCTGGCCATAATATGCCTCGTTGTTGCCATTGCCAGGCCGCAGGTGAGAAACGATGAAGAGCTGGTAAGCGGCGAAGGCATCGATATTATGCTGTGCATGGATGTAAGCGGCAGCATGCTCGCACAGGATTTTACGCCCAACAGGCTGGAAGCGATGAAAAGGGTGGCCGCCGGTTTTGTCGATAAGCGCCCAACCGACCGCATTGGCCTGGTGATCTTTGCCGGCGAAAGTTTTACGGCGGCGCCCATCACGATGGACCGGAACACTTTAAAGACGCAGATACTGAATGCGCAGACGGGCTACCTCGCTGATGGCACGGCAATCGGTGACGGCCTCGCAACAAGTGTTGAGCGCTTAAGAAACAGCAAGGTTAAATCGCGGATCGTGATATTGTTGACGGATGGGGAGAACCAGGGCGGGTTGCTCGATCCAAATGCCGCGAAGGAAATTGCGAGATCGATGGGGATAAAGGTTTATACCATTGGCATGGCCACCGAAGGCTTCGCTTCGGCGCCGATGCAATCGGACGGTGGCCAGGTGACTTTGAGAAAACAGCAGGTGAATATCAATGAAGAGTTGCTGAGAGACATTGCCTCGGCAACAGGCGGATTGTATTTCCGGGCGCGCGACAATGCCAGCCTTCAAAATATTTATTCGGAGATAGACAAGCTGGAAAAATCGGAAGTGCAGATCACGACACTCAAACGCTTCCGGGAAAAATATTTTCCTTTTGCCCTCGCTGCGGCAATCTTTGTTTTGCTGGAAATGCTGCTTCGCTACACCTTATTCAAAAAATTTCCATGATGAGGGCACTTGTTTACAAGTCTACAGGTTCATGGTACATCACCAAAACGGATGATGGATCAACTTTCAACGCGAGGATGAAAGGGATTTTTAAAATTGACGAGATCACTTCCACAAACCCTGTAGCCGTAGGCGACGAGGTGGAGATTGTGCCGGAACAGGATGCCGACAGAACGGCGATGATCACCGAGATTCTGCCGAGGAGAAATTATATCACCCGGCAGGCGCCGTCGCACCGGATGCATCACCACATTGTAGCCGCCAATCTTGACCAGTCCATCATGTTTGCCACTTTAAAGGAACCGCGCACCTCGCAGGGATTTATCGACCGGTTTCTTGTTACGTGTGAGGCCTACCACGTGCCGGCCATCATTATTTTTAACAAGCTGGATATTTACCGGAAGAAGGAGATGGATAGACTTGAAATGCTTACTGAAGTATATACCAAAATCGGCTACAGGGTGATAGGCATAAGTGTTCTCGAAAACACCGGGCTTGAAGAGCTGAAGGATTTATTGAAAGATAAGACGACTTTAATGAGCGGTCATTCGGGTGTGGGCAAATCTTCGTTCATCAACCACCTGTTCCCTGCGTTTGACCTGAAGACGCAGGATGTGAGCGGATGGAGCGGCAAGGGAATGCACACCACCACTTTCGCGGAAATGTTTGATTTGCCCGGCGGGGGCAGGGTTATTGATACGCCGGGGATGCGCGAATTCGGGATCGTAGAGATCAGCAGGCAGGAGCTGTCGCATTATTTTCCCGAGATGCGGGTGTTGCTTGGCGATTGCCAGTTTAACAACTGTCTTCATATCAATGAGCCTGGCTGCGCCATAAAAAAGGCCGTCGAAGACGGCCGTATAGATGCTGAAAGGTATGTGAGTTATTGGAATATTTTGGAGAGCATGGGGAAGAAGTATTGAAGGCAATGGGCAATGTGTAATGGGCAAAAAAATTTCCCCCGCTGGCGGGGGTGGCGCGGAGCGCCGGGGGTGGACCAATTACCAACCTACGACAAATACTTCTTCGTAGCGTGAAACAGCAATTTGTTCTCCAGGAACTTCGCCACTTCAATCACAGCCTCATTATCCTTTCTCGGCGCTTCCCTGAACTTGCGGGGATAAATGGATATCCCCGTATAAATATTATAGTAAAGCGTCAGGATGTGGTTCCTGAAAACAAAATCCCATGTGAGGGTATCAAAATCATCTTCTTTGCGGGTGAATTTTATTTCAAGATCTTCAGCGAGAATGTTGGCCACTTCATAAAATCTTTTCAGGCCACAATCATCGTCAATGATCGCTTCGGTGCAGCCGAAGTCGGTGCGGAGAGTTAAGCTCATACGTTACGGATTTAGGGTTATAAATGCCAGGGTTTAAAACGTTAGCAGTTGCCTAGGCCTTGAATTTCCTGGCCTTCGGGGGCTTTTCACCGCTGAGGATCTTTTCTGCTCCAAACGACCTTCCATTTGCAGGACATCCGTATTTGGGCCCAAATACGTTGTTCCATACCCTGCACGAAGTGCCTGAAAGAACGATCAACAGGCAGATGATGATTGCCGCTAAACTGCGTGATGTTATCATAAGGGTAAATTCTACAATAACAACGTATTTAAAACTAATAATATTATGTGGTATTTGCAATAGGCCGGCATCGTAGGTTCACGGTTATTTTTACCTGAACCATTCGGAATACCGCACATAATTATTGGCTATCCTGTTGATTTCCCCGTTAATAAGTTCGGGAGAGATATCTTTTACTTTCTTCGCCGGCACTCCCGCATAAATACTGCCTTCTTCAACAACGGTACCCTCCAATATTACGGCGCCTGCCGCTACGATGGAATTGCTGCCTACCACCGCATTGTCCATCACGATGGCGCCCATGCCGATCAGCACATCATCATGTATGGTGCAGCCATGAACGATAGCATTGTGACCGATAGACACATTGTTGCCAATCGTCGTTTTTGTTTTCTGAAAAGTGCAATGAATAATCGCCCCGTCCTGAACGTTCACCTTATTACCCATCCTGATACTGTTAACATCACCGCGTATAACGGCATTGAACCAGAAACTGCAATCATTGCCTGTAACCACATCGCCGACGACGGTGGCATTAGGGGCGATAAAACAGTTGTCGCCAAACCGGGGCGACACACCTTCGACAGGTAAAATAACCGGCATAAAATTGTTCTTTAACTTGTTGGCAAATACCAGCGCAAGTTATGGATACGAAGACACTATTTCTGCGGCATGTGGCCCAAACTTCCGACGCACCGTTAGGCATTAACATCAGCAAGGCGAAGGGCAGCACGCTTACTGACTTTGACGGTAAAGCGTATATCGACCTGATTGCAGGTATCAGCGTTTGCAATATCGGCCACCGCCACCCTGCAGTGACCGGCGCGATAAAGAAACAATTGAACGACTACCTGCACGTGCTGGTGTATGGCGAAATGATCGAAACGCCGCAGGTGGAGTATGCGAAGCTGCTAACAGAAAACCTGCCCTCAACGCTTAATTCCGTTTATTTCACGAATTCGGGCGCAGAAGCTGTGGAAGGAGCAATGAAGCTGGCAAAAAGGATCACCGGCCGCATGGAAATAATTGCCTTCAATAAAAGCTACCATGGATCTACACAAGGTGCGCTGAGCATAATGGGTGATGAAGAATGGCGCAATGCATTCAGGCCCCTTCTTCCCGGCGTGCATCACGCGGAATACAATTCCGAAGAAGCGATTGAAGCGATCAACGGTCATACTGCCTGCGTCATTATGGAAACGGTTCAGGCAGAAAGAGGTGTTGTGCATCCGCAGAAACAATGGATAAAGGCCATCAGGGAAAAATGTTCACGCACGGGCGCCCTTTTTATCCTGGATGAAATTCAAACCGGTTTTGGAAGAACGGGAACGCTGTGGGGATTCGAGCAATACGACGTGATACCCGACATTGTATTGCTGGGAAAGGCACTCGGCGGAGGGATGCCGTTGGGAGCGTTCATTGCAGACAGGCAACTGATGATTGCGCTGTCGCATGACCCCGTGCTGGGACACATTACCACTTTCGGGGGGCACCCGGTTTGCTGCGCCGCCGGGCTTGCCGCGCTTGAAGTTCTTTTGGAGAAGAATATCGTGAAGAATGTTGCGCGTAAGGCAAGGCTGTTTGCGAAATTATTGAAGCATCCGGCGATAAAACAGGTGCGGACCGCAGGTTTATTGATAGCGGTTCAGTTCGAGAATGCTGAAGTAAATAAAAAACTGATCAATGCATGCATCGCGAATGGGGTGCTTACGGATTGGTTTCTTTTTGCGCCGGACTGCCTTCGGATTGCTCCGCCGCTTACCATCAGCGAGCGGGAAATCAGGCAGGCTTGTGGGGTTATTTTGGGGAATATGGGTAGTAGGTAGTAGGGAGTGGGAGTTAACGGATCTTGCGTAATGGAGTATCCCCCGCTGGCGGGGGTGGCGCGAAGCGCCGGGGGTGGACCTTAAAACGCCAGTCTGAAACTTCCAAAAATCCCGAACTTCTTCGACTTCTCCGCAGGCAGCGGCCGGGGCGCCAGCCTCCACACAAAATCAAACCGGAACAACTTAAAAATATTATCCACGCCCGTACCCACCTCGAGGTAAGTCTTTCCATTCAACGACTCGAAAGGAAAAACACCGCCGGGAGGCGTGTTGTAAACAGTGTTTTCATCGCTCAGCTTTCCCCACAACGCGCGCACACTGTAAAACTGGCGGAACTTAAGCTTTTTGATCAGCGGGATAAACCGAAACAATCCATTGCCAATATTGTGTTCGAAATTTACACCGGCGTATTGGTCGTGAATAAACTCGTAACGGTTCATCAAATTGAACGCATACATGTTGTAATAATATATCTCGTTGCCCGGGGCGATGTCGAGCAGCATATAAGGCAGCGTGCCAAATGTTTTTCCGGCAAATACATTGTAATAAACACTTCCAAACGGAGGTATTTTTTTAAACTGCGACACACCGGCGCTCACTTTAGTGTAGTCATAACCACTTCCGAAAACGCCCGTAAGCCCCTTTGTATATTTGAATTCGCCAATGGGATAGTCGCTTCCGAGGCTGATGCGGTTGAACGTGCTTTCCAAAAATTTTTCAAGGAAAGCATAGCGAAGCCTCACCGATACTTCGGCCGTCGTCACTTTATCGTTTTTCAGGCTTCCATCAACCGGCGTGGGCGGAAGATTTTTTAACGGCTCAAATCCTTTGTGCAACCCGGAAATAGTGGCCGAAAATCCGGAATGGGTTTCCTTAAAAAATTCCAGCCGCTTTTCATCTATCATAATAAACTTTATCGGGACGCCGGTTTTACGTATGGCCAGCGCGAATATGTTGTCCTGGCTGATCTGGTCGTAATAGGTTTGTCCAAAATCAATGTCCTTCTTATACGACGCCATCCAATGCATTCGCGGATTTTTATTGATGAGATGGGTCACATCCATTTTATATTTCCATTCCTTATCCCTGAATCCATACGCGGCATAGGCATGCAAAAACCATTTCTTGCTGAAGTGTTTATTCGTTCCCAGGTCGAACCTTGTACGAAGTCCCTCAAGTGAATTATACGAGATCCAGTTGTACCAGGGACCAATTTCAAAATTGCCGATGTTCTTGTAGCCAACCGTCAGAAAATACAGCAGGTTCCTGGTTCTTTTAAATGCGGGCAGGTTGATGAGCGTGTCAACCATCTTGTAAATGCCCACTTCGGTGCGTGTAAGCTCCTCGTGCCGCGCATTCTCCCAGTACTGGTCGGGTTTGTTGCGCGCGGTGTCCGGAAGGATCGTTTCTTCCAGGATCTTATTTTTTGCCAACTCGGTAACCACGCTGTCGCTGTTCACGCGCACGTCTTCGTACGTCGTTGTTTTTCTGCCGATGAATGACAGCTTCGAACCGCCAAGCGGTGCAATATCCACCACAAATTTGTCTTTGTACAGGAACCAGGTGGTATCGTTGATCAGCTTGTATTCCTGTATGAGACTAAGATTATCAACGAAATTGATATTGGCTTCGCGCGACAGCCGCAAATTCATCTTCTGAACGGCGAACGTCGAGTCGTGAATCCAAAAGTCACCTTCAAAAGTATTTTCTCCTTTCCGCTTCGGGGTAAAGGTCATATGGATGAGCCTTCTTCCTCCCACAAACTGGCTGTCTAGCACGCGATATTTGTAATAGGCATCGCCGTTATCGCTGATGGGGCTCACAAATTGCTTGTCGAAAACTGGAATGAAATTGCTGTAGAAATTTACATTCTGCTCCATGCCGCCGAGCAGGCGCGCAACGCTGGCATTGTTCACGCCGATGGTTTTGCTTGCCTTAATTACCTCGCGCCGCTTCAAAGGCGACTTTTGAAAATAGTAATTGGAGATGGATTCGGTAAGATACACGGGTAAAATAGGCACGCCCTCAGAAGTGTCAACGTTATCAAAAACAATTTGGAAGTTCTTCAGCAGTTTCATGCTCTGCCATTTGT
>CBIGXK010000120.1:0-10076 GCA_966193805.1 uncultured bacterium
CGGCGCAGATCAATTCGGCTGAAAGCGTTTATTTGATTGTCGTCGGTGCGACGGCTGGCGAGGGAGCTTCTATATTTCGATCTTATTTTTTCATGTTTCAGTGCATCGAGGCAATTATTGTGAATAACCTTTTGAAGATAGGAGCTTATCGAGCCCTGCCTTTCAATTGTTTCGCGGTGTTCCCACAGTTTGATGAATGCCAGGTGCACGGCTTCCCTGGCTTCATCTGTACTGAATCCAAATTTATATTGGCAGTAAAAGCTGTATCGAACGAAGTTGTTCCTGAAAAAGTCTTCAAATTTTTTTTCATCGCTGATGACATCGTTGCCGAATGGCCATTCGTGACTCTGGCGGGACGTTTCATTGGGTGTCATATATTGAATTCTTTTAGCTGCTACTCTAAAACGAGGCATGGGAAAGGCCGGACGAATTTTTCTTTTTGAGGAGACGATGAAATTGAAAATAAGAAAAAATCGAACGCTGCGTTTAAGTTAATTCGTTCGCAATTTTGTACGAGACGGTTATTTTTTGTTAACCATAAAATAATTTACATTTGTTTAGACTGTTTATTTATTCGACCGTTTCATTTTTTTGACGACTGCTTATGACAAGCCCGGTTAATCCAGAAATTTATACGGATTCATGCCTGCTGCAACAGGTTGAAGAAGGAAGTAAGCAAGCGTTTGATTTACTCTTCGAAAAACACTGGGCTACAGCTTATTCCAATGCATACAAACGCCTCAGGGATGCAGAACAGGCAAAAGACATCGTCCAGGACATTTTTGCGCACATCTGGCTGAATCGCAAAACGCTTCATATTCAAAACCTGCCTGCATATCTCAGCACGGCCATTCGTAACCGGGTCATTAAGATAGCCGCAAAACAGAAACTCAGCCATCCATTTTTCAACATCCTGGAAAGCATTCCCGGCCGTGAATATAATGCCGACAAAGAGCTGCTGTGGAAAGAATTTTATCGTGCGTATGAAGATCTGGTGTCGACGTTTCCCGCCAAACGCCAAATGATTTTCAGGCTTCGTTTCCACAACGATCTCTCTACGAAAGACATTGCCCTCCAGTTGGGCCTTTCCAGGAAAACGGTGCAGAACCAGTTGGGAAAAGCCATTGAACAATTGCGGGCAACGTTAATGCATCTGTTCGCCACTTACATCG
Source organism: uncultured bacterium (assembly GCA_966193805.1). Classification (GTDB taxonomy): domain Bacteria; phylum Bacteroidota; class Bacteroidia; order Chitinophagales; family Chitinophagaceae; genus Flavitalea. The sequence continues at coordinate 1,173 of CBIGXK010000120.1, forward strand.
TTATCACCTGCCTGAACAGTTAATCTTTGGAAATTTATTGACAAAGCAGGGATTTTTTCGCGTTCCCGGGTCATACTGATAACCAATTGCATGAATTGTAGATGGACAGGAACTATTTTATAAAGTTGTTGCAAAAATATTCCCGGGGGGAAACAACAAAGGAGGAGGAGAAGTTTTTGGAAAGCTACGACAGGCTTTTCGAGTATGAACCGGATGTTCTGGAACAGATGCAGGCTGGCCAAAAGGATACACTCAGGAAGGAAATACGCGAATCGGTTTGGCAAAAGATAGCGTCGAGGCAACAACCAACGGCAAAAATAAGACGAATGAACGCCTGGCAGGCCGCCGCTTCAGTGGCTGCAGTGCTGCTGATTGTGTGTGCAGGTTGGCTCACATACAGCATTGCTTTTGCCGGCAGGATGATTACGGTGAGTTCCAAAGCGGCCAGCCACCTCGTTGCCCTTCCCGATGGCAGCACCATCACTCTTAATAACGGCAGCAAAGTCAGCTATTCATCAAATTTTCATGGTTCGGAAAAACGGGAGGTGTACCTCGACGGCGAAGCTTTTTTCGACGTCAGCCATAATGCCGCCAGGCCCTTTATCGTATACGCCGGTAAACTGAATGTTACGGTGCTTGGCACCGCGTTCGATGTGAGGGCCTTTCCTGTGGATGCTGATATCACAGTTACCGTAAAAAGGGGAAAGGTTCGCGTAAGTGATTCCGGGAATACGCTTGGAACGATCGTTCCGCAGCAGCAGATCGTTTACAATAAGCTGAAGGGAACCGCCATGCTGCAGGTAGTCAGCAATGAAGACTATATCAATTGGAAAGAACAGGATATCACGTTTAACAACGTGACCGTAGCGGAGGCGGCGGCGATATTAGAGGAAAGGTTCAACGTGAAGATTGTTATTAACGACAATGTTATTCGTAACGAGCGTTTTACGGCGAGCTTCGCGGTTAGCGAAACCCTCGACCATGTTTTGAAAACCATCTGCGAATTCAACGGTGCCGCTTATCACTACGGCAGGAATAAATCAACGATTACCATCACTCATAAATAATTTTCAGTACACGAGATAAAGATGAATTGCCCTTTACGGTGGCGCTAAAAACAAAAAAAGTTGCAAACAGGGATTTTTTCAGACTGGCGGGTCATTTAATTGTAGCGGGGAAATAATAATGAAATATTCAATGATCGGTTCCGTGCTTAGCTACCCTTATCCTTTTTAACAGGACACATCAGCCATCAACTTAAAATAAAAAATATGAAACCAGCTACCTGGCACCTGGATCAGTTCCATATTGGATTGGGAAGGATCCGAAATAAAAACCCTCCAAAATAAATTTGCAGAGCAAACAAACCTGGAGGGTTCCTGCAATGTACCGACTGGCATCGGGGCACTGCATGTGTTTTAAATCTTTGTACCGCTAACGCGGATATTTCATCACTTAAAACGGGCCAAAATTATGATTTTTTCTGCTATTCATGCAGGAGGACGGCAACTTTTTGCGTCGCGGCGAAAACCAAAACTGCTCACTGAGAAAAAGCTCTTTACATTCATTATGCGTATAGGAGTCATCACGATAGTGCTGCTTGTAACTTCAATGCACCTGTTATATGCGGTTCCGGCAAACGGCCAGCCGATCGACCAGGTGAGGGTGAGGCTCGAGCTCAAAAATGAATCGCTGGTCCAGGCGTTTCAGAAAATAGAAGCGATGAGCAATTTTCGCTTTATGTACCGGTACGATGAAGTGAAAAACATCAGGAACATAAGCCTGCCGCTTGCCGAGCAGACGGTGGAGTATTTCCTGAAAGCGCTGCTCAAAAATACATCGCTGATGTATCGGCAACTGGATAACCAGATTCTCATCCTTCCCAGGAAGAGGCCGGCCGGTACGGCGGAGCCTGAATTAGTACGGCGCGCCAATGTTGCCATTACTGTTAGCGGAAACGTTGCTAATTCCACAGGCGATCCATTGGTAGGTGTGAGTATAGCCGTTAAGGGAACCACTTCGGGCACTTATTCGGACGCCGAAGGAAATTATTCCATCAGCAGCCCCGAAAACGGCACGCTCATATTTTCCTATATCGGTTTCGAGACGCGCGAAATTTCGGTGGGTGGACGAACCGTCATCAACGTAAAACTGCTTGAAACCACCAGGGCGCTGAACGAAGTGGTCGTTACCGCTTTGGGTATCAAACGCGAAACAAAAGCACTGACCTATGCCACGCAAACCATAAAGGGCGATGATATCGGTAAAACAAAGGACCCGAGTATGATCAACACACTGCAGGGCCGCGTTGCAGGTTTAACGATTACCAGAAGCCCGAATGGACCGGGCAGCGATTCCAGGGTGCTGCTTCGCGGCAACAGGTCGATCACCGGCAACAACGAACCTTTGTATGTTACAGATGGTGTTCCCGGCAGCATCGGCCTGGAAGATGGGGATAACATTGAAAGCATCACCGTACTGAAGGGAGCCTCCGCCGCGGCGCTGTATGGCAGCGCGGGCCAGAACGGCGCGATCATCATCACCACGAAAAAAGGCGTTTCGGGGAAAATAACCGTTACCTATAATGGCGGACTTCTCTTTGACCAGGCACAGGTGTACCAGGATTTTCAATACGACTACGGTCAGGGCGATGCCGGTATGTACGTTCCGAATTCTGAGCATAGCTTCGGGCCAAAAAACACCGGACAGGACGTAACGCTGTGGAATGGCAACAAAGTTCCGCTCACGGGTCAGCCCGGGCGCATCGATGATTTCTTCAGAACAGGAATGACGCTGAACAATTCCATCAGCGTTAACGGCGGTACGGAAAAAATGCAAACCTATTTCTCGTACGGCAATATTACTTCACAGGGTATCATGCGCAATAACGATCTCATCAGGCACATGTTTAACCTCAGGATCAGCAACAACATCACGTCAAAATTGTCTTTTGATCTCAAAGCAACTTACATCAATGAAGCGATCAACAACGCGCCTAACGACTACGCGGTGACCTCGATCTATCGCGCGCCCACATCGATTCCGTTGGACCAGATGAAGAGCTACGAATACACCGACATCAACGGCGACCTGCGCCAGAGCTACTGGAAACCCGGATCCTCAATTATTGGTAATCCATACTATTACATGTACCGAAACCTTTCTTATAACCAGGATAACCAACTGACCGGCCTTTTTTCTGCAAAGTACAGTTTCACGAAATGGCTGGATCTTATGGTTCGCGGCAGCATTACAAAATCATTTGGCAGAGGAGAAAATAAAATATATTCAGATTCGTACTTCAGCCTCGTAGGCTCGGATTATTCACTGTCTACCGTTAACGACCTGCGCACGTATGCAGACGTGCTTCTCACGTTCTCCCGCAAGCTGAACAGCAATTTTACACTCTCCGGAAATATTGGAGGTTCCATCCAGGGAAGCAAGAGCAATTCAAGCACCACCGAGGCGAATGGCCTGAATAAGGATAATTTCTTCTTCATGAGCAATGCCAAGGCGCCCCTGGAAACGAACACCTATGGCAGTACCCCCCAGGTACAGGCATTATATGCCGAGGCTACTTTAGGATACAAAGATTTATTGTTTCTCGACGTGACGGGAAGAAACGACTGGTCATCGGCTCTGCCCGAAGGCAGCTATTCCATATTCTATCCTTCAATAGGGTTAACCGGAATTATTTCCGATATGGTGGAACTGCCGTCTTGGATCAACTACGGAAAAGCGAGAATATCCATTGCTAACTCGGGGTATGGTGGTAACGCCTACCTGGGCCGTGAATACTATTCAGTGGCAGCCGGCGGCCTCATTGTTACGCCCACCATTCAGTCGTTTGGAACGTATAAACCTGAAATGACCAGCTCACTTGAGGCGGGACTGACATGGAACTTTCTTGCCAACAGGCTGGGCATTGATCTTACTTATTACAGAACGCAAACAAAGAACCAACTGCTGCTGATAGGCGCTCCGCCCGCCTCAACATATAACCAACGTTACATTAATGCCGGCCTTATACAGAACAGCGGACTTGAAGCGATGTTGAATTTTACGCCCGTCAAAGCAGGGAAATTTACCTGGGACGGCTATGTGAACTATGCCAGGAACGATAACAAAGTTGTTCGCATTACCGACGAGATGTCATCGGTAATCATACAGGATGACGACATCGTTACGACGAAGGTGGAGGCCGGAAAAAGCTTCGGAACACTCTATGTAAAGGGCTGGCAAAGAGACGAAGAAGGCAGAAAGCTGGTGGACGACATGGGCAGGCCGTTGTTGACGCCCGGCAAAACGGTTTACGCCGGAAACTACAATCCCGATTACCAGCTTGGTTTCAGCAGCACTTTCAGGTTGGGCGATTTCTCGTTCGGATTTTTGATCAACCATGCCCACGGCGGTACTATTCTTGGAGGTACCCAGGCGCTCATAGATGCCGACGGACATTCTGCAAGATCGCTTGAGGGACGCGAAAGCGGCATCGTTCTCGATGCTTACCAGGCAGGTGGAGGTAAAAATGACCAGGTCATCACTTCTCAGGAATATTTTAGTTCGATTGGCGACAGGAAGCCGGCCGCTGAAGAATATGCGTACTCGGCAACCAACACGCGCCTCAGGGAAGTGTCATTTGGCTATGTGATTCCGAAAAGAGTATTTGGTGAAGCGAATTACATCAGTAACATCCGCATCTCCCTGATTGGAAGAAACCTCTTCTTTTTCAAAAAATCAACGCCTTTCGATCCGGACATTGCGCAGGGACGCGGAGGTATAGAAGCCACCGCGCTGCCATTCGCCCGTACCATGGGCGTTAACGTGAAGGTGACATTTTAACCAGGGTCCACCTGACAAAAAAATTAAAAACTACACTGATGAAAAATATTAAATGGCTGCTGAACGGAATATTTTACGGCGCCGTGTTGATATTCGGATCTATACTGCCGGGTTGCACGAAAAAATTTCCCGACAGAAATACTGACCCAACCAGGCTTACGGCGTTAACGCCAAAAGACGTGAAGGGACTCTTCGGAAATGCGCAATGGCAGGGGATGGCATTGGGAGGCGGAACACAGTTCCAGAGAGGTGTGAATGCGTTCGCAGATATGTATGCACAGTATTTTGCAGTGACACAAACGGCATTCGCTTCCGATCGTTTCGATCTCACGCAGTCGCGCCTGATGAATCACTGGGAACGCGCTTATGTTTACACGATGCCTTCACTGCTTACCATCATTAAAGAAACAACGACACCCGAAACAAAGCCACTGAATGCAATCGCACGCATTTGGAAGGTGTTTATTCTTGATCGCGTTACTGATTATTACGGTCCCATTCCATACTTTAAGATCGGCTCTACCGACAAGACGATTCCTTATGATTCGCAAAAGGATATTTACTACGACTTTTTCAAGGAATTGGCCGAAGCAACAGATGACCTCCGAAACAATCTGAATCTGCCTTCCTACGACGACAAAGACCTGATATATGGTGGCGAAAATCAAAATGCTTTATGGTTGAAATTTGCTAATACGCTGCGATTGCGATTGGCAATGAGGATATCTTATGTAGATCCTGAAAAAGCAAAGACCGAAGCAGAGGCGGCGGTGGCAGGCGGCGTGATGACCGACATCAGCGACGATGCCTATATGAAAGTTTCTACCGACAGGCCAAACCCGCTTGGCTACATCTCTTCGTGGAACGAATTCCGGATGAGCGCCACGATGGAAAGTTTCCTGAAAGGATATGAGGATCCCCGGTTAAGCTCATATTTTCAGCCTGCAGTAACCGATGGTGAGTACAGGGGTTTAAGAAACGGAATGGTGCCGGCCGAACAGGTGTTGCCTGAAAATAGTTATGACAATGCGTCGAATGTGAGTGATCGCTTCACACCTGAAGGAATGAATACGGAACCAATGAGCGTAATTCGTTCGGGAGAAGCCTACCTGCTTCGCGCCGAAGGTGCGTTAAACGGATGGAACATGGGCGGCACTGCGGAAGAGCTCTACGCAAAGGGAATTGAAATGTCCATGAGAACAAATGGTATTACGGATGCCGTTGCGATAAACAATTATATCAACAGTCCCAATTTGCCAATGGCTCCGGGGGGTTATTTTAATACGCCGGCAATTACCGGTATCCCTGTAAAATTTTCCGCTGATCCGGAAAAGCAGCGCGAGCAGATCGCTACACAAAAGTGGCTCGCACTTTTCCCTGATGGGCAGGAGGCGTGGGCCGAAGTGAGAAGAACGGCGTACCCGAAGCGGTATCACGTTATACATTCCGATAACCCGGATGTGCCGTCGGGTAAATTTGTGCGAAGGATCGTATTCCTGGAATATGACAAGGATAGAAACGGACCCGCCGTTGAAGCCGCGGAGTCATTGTTGAACGGTCCGGATAAACCGACCACTCCCCTTTGGTGGGATACAAATCCATAGCATTATTTCAGCGACCGCATTAACCGTATGTATGAAAATGATTTTTCTGTTACCTGCTGTTGTTTTATGCTGCGCTTTGTCGTACGGCGCGATGCAGTCCGTTGGCCGCCCCGGGCCGTCGGTGTACACCGTGAAACGGCTTACGCGCCCAATGAAAATTGACGCTAACTGGAACAAACCGCCATGGCGGTCCACACGTTCCCTGAAAGTGAACAATTTTATCAGGGGCGTGCCGGCCTACCGCCCGGTGGTGGAGGCGAAAATGTTATATGACGATGAAAACGTGTTCGTGATCTTCCGGGTCCGCGACAAATATGTGCGCAGCATAACAACAGAAATCAACGGCCCCGTGTGGAAGGATGCGGCCGTGGAATTCTTCTTTTCACCGGATACCAGTTTACCCGAAAATTATTTTAATCTTGAAGTGAATTGCGGAGGAACGGCGCTACTCGGCTATCGCACTTCCCGAAAAAAACCTGTTGATGATGACGTGAAGATGATAGAGATTGCCCATTCGTTGCCAAAAACGGTAGATCCTGAAATAACAGACCCTGTAACGTGGACAGTGGAGTACAGAATTCCCTTTGCGATGCTAAAAAAATATTCGAAGGTTACGCAGCCGAAAAAGGGCATCGCCTGGCGGGCCAATTTTTACAAGATAGCAGAAAATAATTCCAACCCTCATCACATCACATGGGCTGTTGTGGGGGGCAGCCGTCCCACATTTCATTCACCTAAATACTTTGGTACTGTATTGTTCCAGTGAATTCATTTGTTAAACAACAAGCTGCAATGAAGTATATTTTTACCGGTGGGGTAACCGTATTGATCTTTTTTTGCCTGGCACTTGTGTCTTGTTACGGCCAGAATGTTGATTGGAAGGCTCCGGCCTGGGCCGACACGTTGAAAAAGCCGTTTAAAGTGAACAAGGCGGTGCTGAATGAAGGCAAGCTGCTGTATACCACCTATTGCATGTCGTGCCACGGCAAAACCGGCAACGGTGACGGTGCCCCAGGCATGACATTCGCCAAAAAACCCGCGAATTTTCATGATGCCGATGTGATCCGTCAATCGGATGGCGCGCTGTTCTGGAAACTGACGCATGGACGTGGAGGTATGCCTGCCTATGGTACCGCACTTTCGGAAAAACAGAGATGGCAGATAGTTGCCTATATCAGGGACTTTTCGAACACCCATAAGCTGCCCACTGCCGGTAAGCTGCAAAATACCATAGCGGCGAAGGGTTATTCGATCGACCGGTCGATATCACAGGACTATTTTCCCCTGCCCCGGAAAGTTAGCAACGCCGTTAAATCGGAAACTGTAGTTTTTATGGTTGATACGGTGGTTTCGGGATTGAAGATGCCCTGGAGTTTCATTTTTTTGCCCGATAAGTCGGCGCTTATAGCAGAACGGGCTGGAGGTTTGCTTCGGGTACGCAATGGTAAGGTGCAGGCCCGCCGGATTGCCGGTGAGGTACCTCCCGAGATACGGGACATTAAGCTCCATCCGCAATTTGAAAAGAATCGGCTGATCTACATGTCGTATTACATTGAACCCGTTAAGCCAGATGGCGGCTACACCGTTTTGATGCGTGCAAAGCTTGAGGGCGACAGTCTCGTCAACAAACAGGTTTTATACAAAGCCGGCCCTTTTAGGGAGGGAGGATTTTGGTACGGCAGCAAAATCGTATTTGACAGTAAAGGGTATCTGTACTTTGCCATCGGACAACGTACAATCGACGGCAGGCACAGATGGAAAACTGTTCAGGACAAAGGTGTCAGCTCCGGAAAAATAATGCGGTTGAATGACGACGGCAGCGTTCCCAAAGACAACCCATTCGTCGATTCTGCACGCGCGCGTCCCGAAATTTACACTTATGGACACCGGCAGCCCGAAGGACTGGTATATGATCCGCACACCGGACAGGTGTGGGAAAATGAACATGGTGAGATGGGCGGCTGCGAACTCAACATTCTTCAAAAAGGCGGTAATTACGGATGGCCGGAAGTTACATTTAGTCTAAATTATGATGGTACGATCATTTCGAAAGACACAACCCGTGCCGGTATGGTGTCTCCCGTGCATTACTGGATCCCTTCATTGGCGCCGGGCGGGATGGACTTCGTGTATGGCAGTAAATATCCCGGCTGGAACGGCAACCTGTTTATCAGTTCACTTGTTCAAAAGATGGTTAATCGTTCTGTCGTTAAAAATAACCGGGTGGTTCACGATGAAAAATTACTGCAGGGTATCGGAAGAGTGAGGGATATTAAATTCGGACCTGACCAGTTGCTTTATGTAATGACAGAGGACACGGGCCTCATCCTTCGATTGCTTCCTTTGAAAAAGAATAATTAATAATCATAAAATTTATGATCTTTAGCTACAGAAAAAATACTCATCGCGTTTGTTGGACCGCGCTGTTCGTTGTTCTTTCAATGGTTTGTTTTACACC
>CBIGXK010000121.1:0-10025 GCA_966193805.1 uncultured bacterium
CAGATGCGATTATTGAACATCTCGAGAACAGCAATGAATTTCGTGGATTAAGGAGCTACACATTCCTCGACAGCCTCGGTTCCATCCGAAGAAAAATTGATGACAACGCTGTTACGCCGGAAGAAGTGATGACGTTTTACACGAGCGTAATTCTGCGGCTGCATTCACTGAACAACATCTCCAGCGGAAACGTTATTCTAAAACCCGTTTTCGAAGACATAACAAGCCAGAAAATACTCACCGGGATGATCACCAACCTCGGTATCCAGCGCTCCACCGTGTACCAGGATATCTACCTGGGCAGAATTTCGCCGGTATTGAGGGAGAAGCTGAGAACAGATTACCGGGTGTACAGTACCTATGAACGCGAGTTGAAACTCAAAGCTTCGGCGGAAACCTCCAGGATTTACGACAGCCTCGCAAAAGTGCCACCGCTTAAACCCACGCTGGATTACATCGCCGGCATGCTGTCTGGCACGCGAACGGGCAAAACATATGACGCCGAAGCGTGGTGGCAAATGTCGGCCACCGCAGTCGACTCAATAAAAAGTTTGCAGAAGGCCGCAATGACCAATGCTGTGCAGGGCATGCAACAGATACTGAACAGGCATAAAACGGCACACGACAGAACGTTGATTCTGCTTGTGGCCAGTGTCCTTTTTGTTTTACTGGTAATGATCTACACTATTCTCGTGATCACGCAAAGCCTAAGCAAGCTGAACTTCGCGGCACAGCTTATTTCCAGGGGCCAAACCGGGGTGCAGGTTGAGCGCGAGTCGCGGGATGTCATCGGCGAACTTGCATCGTCCATAATAAGAATAGACAGGAACAACGGCGTGGTATCGCAGGCGGCGAACGCAATAGGCAGCGGCGATTTCACCGTGAACCTCGCGCCACGAAGCGATGGCGATGAACTGGTAAATTCCATGATCCGGATGAAATCGGATCTGCAGAAATACACGGAGGAAAATAATGAGAAATTATGGATCCATGCCGGCCTTGACCAAATAAACGAAAGCGTGCTTGGTGAAAAGGATGTGAACACCCTCGCCACCAATGCGCTCGACATGCTTACGCAATACATCGGCGGACAGGTAGGTTTATTTTATGTACGTAATAACAATGTGTATGATTATGCAGCGGGCTATGCGGTGGATCCAAACGCTTCCGTCACAAAGAAATTGGCCGCGGGCGAATCACTCGTTGGCAAGGCGGCCCAAACACAAAAGATCATCACGCTTAACAATGTGCCTGCAGAATTTGTAAAAGTAAATTCAGGCACCGTTGATGCACAAACGAAAAACGTCGTTATCATTCCGCTCGTACATAACGGCCGAACAGAAGGCGTTATCGAAATAGGTACGCTGGGAGAATTTACGCCGATGATTCAAACGTTCCTGATGCAGGCTTCGGAGCCGGTGGCGATAGCACTGCAGGCGGCAAAAAGCAGGGCGAGGCTGCAGGAACTGCTGGAAGAAACCCAGTCGCAGGCCGAAGAACTGCAGGCACAGCACAGCGAACTCGAAAATGTGAACGCAGAGTTGGAGGCACAGGCGGAAAAGCTGCAGACTTCGGAAGAAGAACTACGCGTACAGCAGGAAGAACTGCTGCAGGTAAACGAAGAAATGGAAGAGCGTGCACGCTTGCTCGAAGAACGGAACCAGGTGATCGTTGAACGTAACCTGGAGATACAGCGAAGGGTGGAAGAACTGGCGCTCACCACAAAATACAAGTCGGAATTTCTTGCGAACATGTCGCATGAGCTGCGCACACCCCTTAACTCAGTGCTTTTGTTGTCGCGGCTGCTCAGCGAAAACAATGAAAAGAACCTTACACGGGAACAGGTGGAATACGCCAACGTCATCCAGAGTTCGGGCCAGGGATTGCTTTTGCTCATCGACGAAATTCTCGACCTCTCAAAGATCGAGGCAGGCAAGATGGAACTGGAGTTCCAGCCGGTAATGCTGAAAATTATTGCAGATGACATGCGCGCCTTGTTCACGCCGGTGGCACGCGATCGCGGCGTTGAATTAAATGTAGCCATAGAACCCGGCATCCCGTCACAAATTGAAACCGACAAGCTGCGGCTGGAGCAGATACTTAAAAATTTATTGTCGAATGCGCTCAAGTTCACATCGGCAGGCTCGGTCAGTCTTACCATCAGGGGATTGAGAGATAATAATTCATTCGTATCCTTTGTTGTAAAAGATACCGGCATCGGCATCTCGAAAGAAAAGCAGGAGCTTATTTTCGAAGCGTTCCAGCAGGCGGATGGTTCAACGAGGAGAAAATACGGCGGAACGGGACTGGGACTTTCGATTAGCCGCGAGCTTGCAAAATTGCTGGGCGGCGAGATCAAGGTGAGCAGTGAACCCGGCAGCGGCAGCGAATTCACGGTGTACATCCCGATAAAAAAATCGGTTGCCGCTCCGCTTCAGGAGTTACATGTGCAGCCACCGGCACCGGCGGCCGCACCTTCTGTTGAGGAAGAAACGAAGCCGCCAGTGACCTTCCATTCACCCAAAATTCCTGAAAGCATCCCCGACGATCGCGACAACATCAAAGAAGGCGAAAAAACTATTCTCATCGTCGAAGACGATACCGCTTTTGCCCGCGCGCTGCTGGAATTTACCCATGCAAAAGGTTATAAAGGATTGGTGGCGGTACGCGGCGACGAGGGTATTTTACTCGCGCAGCAACATAATCCCGTAGGCGTCCTGCTCGACATCCAGCTTCCCGTGAAAGACGGCTGGGAAGTGATGGAAGAACTGAAATCGAACCCGCATACAAGGCACATACCGGTACACGTGATGTCATCGCTCGAGGCGAAAAAGGAAAGCCTGACGAAAGGAGCGGTGGATTTTATCAATAAGCCCGTGGCCTTCGAACAGATGCAGGAAGTGTTCAGGAAAATTGAACATGTAATTTCGAAGGATCATAAGAAGGTGCTGATTGTCGAAGAAAATACCAAGCACGCCAAGGCCCTCGCCTATTTTCTTGAAACGTTTAATGTAAATACACAAATATCCGACTCGATCCATACGGGCATCAGTTCACTGAAAGGAGAAGGAGTGGATTGCGTGATCCTCGACATGGGCATACCCGACCAGCACGCTTATGAAACGCTCGAGGAGGTAAGAAAGAACCTGGGATTTGAACATCTTCCCGTTATCATCTTTACGGGGAAGAGTTTATCGAAGAATGAAGAGTCGCGCATCAAGCAGTACGCCGATTCGATCGTCATCAAAACGGCGCACTCCTACCAGCGAATACTCGATGAAGTGTCGCTGTTCCTGCACCTTGTGGAAGGCAACAACGGAACGCAGCGACAGGCCAACCGGTATAAACGGCTGGGCGCATTGAATGAAGTGCTGGCAGGAAAAAAAGTGCTCGTGGCCGATGATGATGTGCGGAACATCTTTTCCCTGACCAAGGCCCTGGAAATCCATAACATGAAGGTTGTAGCAGCAGTAGATGGCAAGGAAGCGATGAAGCAGTTGGAAGAACATCCCGATACCAGCGTTGTGCTGATGGATATTATGATGCCGGAAATGGACGGCTATGAAGCTATGCAGTTGATTCGTAAAAACAGGCAATTCAAAAAACTGCCCATCATAGCGGTCACGGCCAAAGCAATGGCCGGCGACCGGGAGAAATGCATTAAAGCGGGAGCATCTGATTACATCTCGAAGCCTGTGGACATGGACCAGTTGCTGTCGCTATTACGGGTATGGCTATACGATAAAAGCATGTGATATGGAAGAGAACAAGATCCTGATCATTGATGATGACAACCGGAACATCTATGCGCTGAGCGCTGTGTTGAAGTCGCGCGGCTATAACATAGTGGCGTCGACATCCGCTGTTGAAGGCATGCAGGTATTGCAATCGGATCCCAAAATAAAAGTGGTGCTCATGGACATGATGATGCCCGATATGGACGGTTACGAAGCGATCGCCGAGATCAGGAAAAACGCCGGCCTCACCTCGGTGCCCGTGATAGCGGTCACCGCGCAAGCCATGCCCGGCGACAGGCAAAAGGCGCTGGTGGCCGGCGCCGATGCTTATTTGTCAAAACCAGTGAACGTGGACGCATTATTGCAATTGCTGGAGGAATATAAATAGGGTTGAAGATGATAAGTGATGATGAGGTAGAAATCTTGCTGGCAGATGTCCATGAAGTTTACGGGTATGACTTTCATGACTATTCGAGGGCGTCATTGCGGCGGCGCATCACCAGGCTGTACGACCTTGACCGGTTCCCCAGCTTTGCGGAATTCAGGTATCGCATCAGGAACGATGAGGATTATCTGAAACGATTTGTGGAAGAGATCACGGTAAACGTCACAGAAATGTTCCGCGATCCACATTTTTATCGCGTCGTCAGCAAAGAGGTGCTGCCGCTGCTGGCCACCTACCCTTTGATCCGCATCTGGAACGCGGGATGCTCGACCGGTGAAGAAGTGTACTCGATTGCCATTCTGCTGGCGGAAGCCAACCTGCTGCACAAATCGCTTTTGTATGCAACAGACATTAATCCGGATGTTCTGGCAAAGGCAAAGGGCGCGATATTTCCCCTGTCGGTAATGAAGCAGTATTCGGAAAACTACATTGCTGCGGGAGGGATGAAAGATTTTTCGGCATATTACAGCTCGCGGTACGACCACGCGCTTTTCAACAAGGAACTCACGTCGAAAATGATCTTTGCCACGCACAACCTGGTTTCCGACAGGTCGTTCAACCAGTTTCAACTGATCATGTGCCGGAACGTAATGATCTATTTTGATAAAAACCTGCAGGAACGCGTGTTGAATTTATTCGATCAAAGTCTCGACCAGTTGGGATTCCTGGCATTGGGTGCAAAGGAAACACTGCGTTTTTCTAACCTCGCCCCGCGCTATAAACAACTCGGCACCGAAAAAATATGGCGGAAAGGACTATAAATAACCGGTATCATATATTAATCATCGGCGGATCGGCCGGCAGCCTCGACGTGCTCATACGGCTGCTGCCCCAGTTGCGCAGCGACCTGCAGATGGCCGTGGTCATCGTGGTGCACAGGAACAATTCGGATTCATTGCTGCAGGAAGTGCTTTCCGAGCGTACCTCCAATACCGTAAAAGACGTGGAGGAGAAAGAAGAAATTGTTGCCGGAACCATATATGTTGCGCCTGCCGATTATCACTTGCTCATTGAAAAGGACCGTACATTCTCTTTGGATTATTCCGAAAAAGTAAACTACAGCCGGCCCTCGATAGATGTCACTTTTGAAACAGCCGCCGAAGCGTACGGCGCAACGTGCGTGGGCGTTTTGCTTTCCGGCGCAAATGCAGATGGCACGGCTGGTCTCGCTATTATTAAATCGAAAGGCGGTTTGACCGTCGTACAGGACCCTGCCAATGCCGCCGTATCCTTCATGCCCGGGCATGCGATTGAAAAGGTCAAAGTAGACTATGTTGCTTCGGTTGAAGTGATCGCAGAGATCATTAACAGACTCAACGGATAACGACAGCCGGTTTATTTTCGAGCACAATAAATCCGCCGGGTTTGCACGTCAGTTCTATAAAACTATCGTCTGTCTTTTTTATCGAAATATCCTTTTGTGCGGCAACCCTGTAGTGCTTAAAAGGTAGCTTTATTCGCGTACTGCCACCTTTCTCTGAAGTGATTTTCACGTTGGTTATTTCACCACCGCCTTTCTTCGCATCAACCAAAAAGGCGCCTTCGGCACGCAGTTGCCGAAACGAAATGTCCTTCCAATCATCGGGCACCGCGGGCATGATCTCGATAAATCCTGCATAACTCTGCAACAACATTTCCTGAAGGCCCGCGGCAAAAGCAAAATTACCTTCCAGGGTAAACGGACGATAAGTGAATGTGGAGTAACCCGATTTCGTTTGATCGCCATTAACATGAAAACTGTTTGCAGAACAAAACGCTTTTGCGAATATCTGAAGGCTTTTCAGTGCGCCGTTTCCGTCCTTTGCGCGCGCCTTAATATTCGCGAGCCATGAGTAGGAATAACCGCACCAGTTGGCCGGACCAATGCTATCCAGCAAACGAAGGGTGTTGCTGATAATGGCCCGCTCCCTTTCCCCGTCTTCCCATTTGATCAGGCCGAGAGGATGAATGGCCATCATGTGAGAAAAATGGCGATGCGACTCGTGGTATTCCATAGATGGCGACACCATCAGCTCATCGTTCGGTGATATGGCAAAGTCACCAAATTCATCGTAAATTTTCTTCCAATGGGCCGATTCTTCGTTAAGCCCAAGTGCTGCCGCCAGTTCGGCAGCCGCGTGAAAGTTGAATTTCATTAATGCGAGGTCGTAGTTGGTGGTTTGAAGGAACCATGCGCTGAGGCGGTTGTCATTGATCTCGGGACTGGAGCTGATGGCCAACTGCCGGCGGCCGCTATCATCCTTTACCGTTATTTTTTCGAGAAATGTGCTTACTTCCTTTAGCCATGGATAAGCGCTATTCTTTAAAAATTCCGTATCCATGCTGTATCGCCATTGAAGATAGAAATGCTGCGACAGCCATGAAGAAACGGTTGGCGAGAGCGAGTACTGTATCCACCCTCCCATTTCTGTTCCATCGAGGGTGGTCACACCCGGAACAGCAAGTCCGTTTGTTTCGAAGAAAAGACGCGTATATCGCCTGTAATTATTTTTGTTTTCATTAAGGTGATCCAGGTAGGCTAGCGCCTCTTCGAGATGATTGCCGCTATACGCGGGCCAATAACTCAACTGTGTGTTGAGGTCGTGGTGGTAGTCGCCCTTCCACGGTGGGATGCGCCCATTGTCGGCCGTCCATACCGCCTGAAGCGATATCGGCGGCGCACCCCGCCGCGAAGCCGAACCGAATTTATATTGTTCGAGATACCATTGCTTCTCGATAAGAGGATCGGGTACGTGAATCGCAGACTTCGACCAGAAATTTTTCCACCACGTAATGTGCGACGACAATTCCGAATCGTATCCGTTTTGAAGGCTGTTTTGTGTGACGGCTGCGGCATGCCTGCTTGTTTTTTTATCGGGGTAGTGAGAAGATATGCTCCAAACACCGTCGATGGTCTTGCCCGTTTTCTTCCATCGAACGCTTATTTCATAACGAAAGCCGTTCCACCCTTCCTGGCTATAAACAATGGTTTGGCCGACTTTTGCAATGGTTCCGTTTTTATATCCGAGCCGCGAAAGGTCGTCACCGCCAACCGGGTCACCACTGGTTTTTATCTCGCCCTGGTATCGCGGCGCCACGAGTTCGGGAGTAAAATGCGCGGGCACATTTGTAAACCTGAACCAGCCTGCGGCATCAGTGGCATGAACAAAAGTAGTTAAGGTGATGCCGTTCGCCCACTTCACTTCGCACAGTGCACGTTGTATGTCGAGGTGAACGGATTGCACTGTTCCCCAATCGTTCATGGAGAATTCGAGTGCGCCGCCCGGAATTTTTGTAGGCGCCGGTTCCCGGTCGTACGGTTCATCAAAGTATTGCTGCACGGGCTTGTAATCCTTCTTCATCACCTGCTCGCGTATCCATTGATAGCGGAATTCTTTGCGGTGCAGACCCTTCATCGGGCGGAGGTCCCACAGGTCGGCGCGGTCGAGCGACAAACGCAGGTTGTCTCCTTTCTGCCACACCAGCGCACCGATCATGCCGTTGCCTAATGGAATGGCTTCGTCCCAGTTTTTTGCAAGCGTGTCAAAATGCAGGTCGTGAGGGGATGCCTGTCCGAAACCGGCCAGGCTCAAAAGGAGCAGTAAAGAAAAACAGAATACCTTGTTCATACAGATGCTTCAGTGATTCACTAAAAATAAACATCTGCGCGCAAAACTATTGCCTTAATTCCTTCGCCACTGCTGCTGCAAGTACGTTGCGGTTGGCAGATCGGTGTAGAGGATTGCTTTGCCGTGAGCGAAGAAGCCTTCAAGACCCAAAGCAGAAAACATTTTGTGCAATTGCGAACTGTCGGCGTGCCTGTTTCCTTTTGGCCAAAGCGTGTAAAGTGAGCCATCGGCTTTGTGCCTGTAAAATACGGATACGGGGATGGGGTGATGAATGGAGGGTCTGTCTTTAACAACAACACCCGAATCGGAAATAATAGATTGAATAGCGTTGAGGTGACGGTTGTACTTCATGGGAGGTGGATTTCATTGCAAAATTCGCAACGTTCCATTGGTTTTTGGAAGAGAGCGTGCACCTGCTTTCCATCTTTGCAGCATTATCTCTACAGCCACTAGGGGTTTACCATTACATACTGCCGGTAGTTATGGATAGATCAGGTATTTTTTACGCATTTCCTTGTACTGCGACAGCGCAGGTTCCCACGATTTGCGGATCTCTTCTTCGGGAACGTGGTTTTTGATTTGCTCTTTGAAGCGGCTGTCGCCGGTGCGAAAATCAATGTTCCCGATTTCTTTGCTGAGGGTGTAGTCAAAAAACTTTTCCTTCTCGGGATACGCGTCATACAGTTCCTGTATCCATTGAATATTGATCTTTTTCTGCGCCCGCAATTGCTCCATATCCACCTTGCGCAGGTCCATTCCGTAGCAAACTTCGTTCATGTATAGCGGCGTTTCCGACATTCCCTTGATGCTGCGGGGCGTAAACGAAAATTCATATTTACCTTTTAATGCCGGCGCGCCAACGATGGTAAATGGAGAATACGTTCCCCTTCCATAATTTAAGATGGTGCCTTCAAACAGGCAGGTGGAGGGATACAGGATGATGGATTGCTGCGTATTCAGGTTCGGAGAAGGTTTTATCGGCAATACGTATATGCTGTCGTGCGTGTAGTTGACAAGGGGGATGATGCGGATGGAACACTGGAGATTTCGCGGAAGCCAGTGTTCGCCGTTGATCATTTTAGCGAACTCCCCTATCGTCATCCCGTGCGTGATGGGTATCGGAAATTTTCCAATGCCGGATTTCAATTTCATATCCAGTACCGGGCCGTCTACAAAATACCCGTTAGGGTTTGGCCGGTCGAGTATCAGCAGTTCTTTGTTATTTTCTGCGCAGGCCTCCATTACATCGGCGAGTACGTTGATGTACGTATAGAAGCGGCAGCCAACATCCTGTATGTCGAAGATCATGAGATCGACATCCGACAGGTCGGCGGCCGACGGTTTTCTTTTGGATCCATAAAGGGACACCACCGGAATTCCGGTGGCCGGGTCACGTTCGTTCTTGACCGCCACACCGGCGCTCGCGTTTCCGCGAAAGCCATGTTCGGGTCCGAATATTTTGGTGATGGTGACGCCCAAAGAGCGGAGGGAATCTACGAGGTGCGTTTGCCCGATGGCGGTGGTTTGATTGCCCAGGATGCCAATTCGCTTGCCTTTGAGCAGTGGAAGGTATTTTTCCGTCTGTTCGGCGCCGGTACGAATATGTTTTTGTTCCTGGCTGGCACCGGTAAGAACGTGTTTTTCTTCATGGTTAGCTGCTGTGGGGCAGCCGGCCATCAAACTAACAAACATCTGCAGGTATATGATCGGCGCGACAAAGCTCATTGACGGGTTTTTAGTGTAAAAATAAGTGGAAAAAAATTTCGGTTCGTGTAAGTTTCGCGCGAATGCTGCAACTAATAGGGAATGAAAGCAGGATATCGCTGACGCGCAAACATATTATCATGGATGAGATCCAATTTTTACAGTTGATCGATCAGCACCAGGGTGCTATTCATAAGATATGCAGGCGGTACAGGGATTCGCGGGAAGACCGTGAGGATCTCTTCCAGGAGATCGTGTTTCAATTGCTGGTTCCATAATACTTTGCATTTGTTGTAAATTTAGTTTAAAAATCCACTATCTAAAAGTGTATTGCTTATTGATAAGTACCAGGCGGCTTTTTGTTTTAACAGCATCCCAATTCGTCGGAACAGTGATTCAACGGTTCTGCCCAGCTAAAATAAAGCCGCGCAATTCCGAAGTAATGATGTTTTTACCGCAAACAAGTAAGAAAAACACCACTTCATAGTCGCGTGAAAAATCGTCGCCGCATTTCCGCGCTGGCGAAGGGTT
>CBIGXK010000122.1:0-9983 GCA_966193805.1 uncultured bacterium
GTTTTGATGTTGGGTACGATAAAATCTATGCGCGACCAGATCAGTTTGCTTGCGGGAATTATTATCAGCGCGCTGATGTTTGCCATCAATCCTTTTCATGTTGACCAGCACGCCAATATTGTGCTCGCGATTGCCGCACTGATGGTAACGTGGTGGGTGACGGAAGCACTGCCGATGCCCGTTGTTGCGATGCTGCCGCTCATATTGTTTCCTCTGTTTGGCATTTCGTCGCTGAAGGAAACGTCTGCAAGTTATGGCGATTCGATCATCTTTCTTTTTCTTGGTGGTTTCATGATTGGGCTGGCCATCGAGAAGTGGAACCTGCACACCCGCATAGCCCTCTTCATCATCCGCGCCACGGGTACGAGTGGCGACAGGATTGTGCTCGGATTCATCCTGGCAACGGGTTTCATCAGCATGTGGCTGAGCAATACGGCCACTACAATGATGATGTATCCCATTGCGCTGTCCATGATACACGTGGTGAACGAGAACAGGGAGGGGCACGGCAACCTGAAAAATTTTGCAGTGGCGGTGATGCTGGCCATTGCCTATGCCTCAAATTTTGGTGGTATTGCAACAATCATCGGAACGCCACCCAACGTTGCTTTTGTTGCTTTTGTTGAGAAGAAGTATAATTATACGGTAGCCTTTGCCGATTGGATGATGATTTGTATGCCCCTGGCACTGATGCTCATGTTCTGTCTTTATTGGGTGATGACGAAATGGCTATATCCCAATCATCTTCGTGCCGACGTATCAACAAAGCTCGTGATCCGGAAAAAAATTGAAGCACTCGGCCCGATGAATAAAGCAGAAAAACGCGTGCTGCTGATTTTTATTTGCACGGCATTGCTGTGGATCACCAGGGATCTTATTAATGAAAGCGGGTGGTTGAAACTGAATGACACGATGATTGCCATGATCGGCGCCATCGCGCTCTTCATCTGCCCGTCGGGAATGGTGAGTGAAAAGGGTAAAAGGATACTCGAATGGCAGGATACCACAAAGATGGCGTGGGGCATCCTGCTCTTGTTTGGAGGAGGTATAGCGCTTGCCGGCGCGCTGGGAAGGGCAGGGCTGATCGAACGTTTGGGAGAATGGATAGCAGGCTTTGCGGGTAGCGGCGGGTTTGTGCTGATCCTGATGATTACCGCCGTATCCATGTTTGTCAGCGAAATGATGAGCAACATTGCCCAGGTGATCGTTTTCTCGCCGGTTGTAGGAGGCATCGCTGACGCTATGCACATTCATCCGCTGGTGCTGGGCATTCCCATGACGCTTGCCGCGAGCTGCGCCAGCATGATGCCAATGGGCACGCCGCCTAATGCGATTGTGTTCGCCAGTGGTCACATAAAGCTGAACGACATGGTGAAAACAGGATTCGTGATGAACCTGGTGAGCGTGTTTTTGGTTACGGTGGTTTGTTATTACGTGGTACCGTTGGTTTTTTGATGTGTCCGCTGTCCACCCCCGGCGCTTCGCGCCACCCCCGCCAGCGGGGGATATAAGTCTTCAAGCGAACTCCGAAATCAGCTATCCCCTCTGGAGGGGGTGGTCCCGACGAAGGAGGGACCGGGGAGGACCTACCGCCAGCGGGGGAAACCGTAGCTACGCCTCCTGCCCGATCCAGACGGCGCCGCCAATGCTGTCGCGCGAAGCGCCGGTGACCGATGCCAGCGTATTATTTTCCTCCCTCCACCGCAGCACACCTATCAGCCCCATAATGATAGCTTCTTTATAGTCGGCCAGGTCGGAAGAAGGGATCTCGAGAGTTATGCCTTTCGACGCGAGCATCTCACTGAGTCTTTTCACCATGAATGAATTGCGGGCGCCGCCTCCTGTTACAAGCATTTTCTGTTCGTTCTCGTTCACCGAAAAATCCTTTTGCAGCATTTCAGCGGCTTCGGTTATTTTCTGGCAAACGTGTTCAACATAGGTACGCAGGTCATCTTCGTTGGTGCCGTTTATCTTATCGATCAGCGGAAAAATAACGTGGGTGCCAAAATCATTGGATAATGATTTCGGGTAGGGGAGACCGTAATATTCGAGGCCATTCAAAATATCCAGCAGGCCTTTATTCACCTTTCCTTTTTCTGCGAGCCGTCCCTCATCATCGAATTGCCTGCCCGCCCGCCTGGCGAGCATGTTCAATACCCTGTTGGAGGGGCACACATCAAAACCGATGTGCCTTCCGGGCAGGTTTAGTGAAATGTTGGCGATGCCGCCGAGGTTGAGGAAGAACAGGTACTCGCCCAGCAGCAATTTCTCGCCTATGGGCACTATCGGCGCTCCCTGACCGGCCAGCGCCACATCCATGGCCCGGAGATCGCTTACCACATTAATGCCTGTTGTTGCGGCAATAGCGGCGCCGCAGCCGAGTTGCGCGGTCATTTTTTCATCGGGAACGTGAAAGGTCGTGTGTCCGTGGCTGGCGATAAGCTGCACCTGGTACTGCAAATTATTTTTCTCGATAAAGATGTTAATCAGTTCGCCGCAGTAATGGCCATATTCGGTATGCAGCAGTTGGTAGTCGAGCGCGCTCAGGTTTCTTGCCTTCGTCAGCTTTTCCATCCATTCTTCCGAATAGGCATAACAATCGGCGTGTTTCAACTCAAAGTTCCATTTGCCTGAGCTTTCCTGCAATTCAACAAAGGCAATGTCGAGACCATCGAGTGAACTCCCGCTCATGGTGCCGATAACGCGATATACCATGTGTAAAAATTTAGAATTAGATTTGTCGGGCAAATTAAGCAGAGCAGGCGTACAATGGTAATAAATCTAAGCAAAACATACTCACTGTTGAGTGAATGGGTAGGAGAGCTGCGCGATATACAGGTGCAGGCAGATAAGATGCGCTTTCGCCGCAACCTGGAAAGGATCGCCGAAACGGCTGCCGTTGCCATCAGCGAAAAGCTCGTGTACGAAGAAAAAGAGGTGCAGACGCCGCTGGGGGTGGCCAATTGCAAAGTTTTAAAGGAACAACCCGTGCTTGCCACAATACTGCGTGCCGGATTGCCCATGCATAACGGGCTCGTCAATATTTTCGACAAAGCCGACAGCGCATTTATTTCTGCTTACCGCAAGCATAAGCTCGACGGCACCTTCGATATCAGGCTGGAATATGTTTCCTGCCCCGACCTCGATGGCCGCGTACTCATCATTTCCGATCCCATGCTGGCTACCGGTTCCTCGATGGTGAAAACCATCCAGGCGCTGCGCGATGAGGGAAACGCAAAACAGGTGCACATCGTTACCGCAATTGCCTGCACCGTTGGTATCGAGTTCGTAAAACGCGCCGAACCGAACGTAACGATATGGTGTGGCGAAATCGACGAGGAACTGACTGCGAAAGGGTACATTGTTCCCGGCCTGGGAGACGCCGGCGACCTGGCTTTCGGTCCCAAAACCCAATTTTAACGACACTTTTTATCTGGGCCATTTTTTGTACTTTGGGGTTACTTAAGAGAGAAACCCTGTGGGCAAAACCGGACTGCTTATACTGACGCTTTTTTTCCTGCTGAAACCTGGATTTGGACAGGATCCCAACTTTTCCCAGTTCTTTGTTTCTCCCCTTACATTGAACCCTGCGCTCACCGGAAAATTCAACGGCGACTTTCGCGTGGCAGGCAACTACCGCGATCAATGGCCGGAAATCAGCAAAGCTTACATCACTTCTACGATTTCTCTCGATGCGCCGATGCTTCGTTCAAAAATATCTGAGCTCGACACGTGGGGCATCGGCATCATGGCAATGACCGATAAAACCGCGAACGGCGTGCTCGCCGGAAACTTCATCTCCATTACAACGGCCTATCACAAAGGAATTGATGAAGATGGATTGCACCAGATAGGCATCGGCTTCCAGGGTACATTTTCAAACAAGCGGCTCGATGGTACCAAGCTCAACTTCCTTGATGAGCTTGATCAGAATGGCGGTTGGACGCTGCCCAGCGCCGAGACGATCGACAACCGGCAGGTGAACACCAGCTATTTTGACTTTGCCGTTGGCGCCTTGTACAACGGATCATCTGATGGCTACAACAACTTTTATTTTGGCGTATCGGGCTATCATCTTAACCGGCCGAAAGAGTCGTTCACAGGGGATGTTTTTTATCAGTTGGCGCCGCGGATCACGGCGAACGCCGGCGGCGCCATTCCGATTGGCGACCGGTCGAGGACAATTTATTTAAGTTCGTTATTCAGCCGCCAGGCCGGCGCCACCAATATTGTAGCGGGCGGCGCGGCGGGCTTTTTGTTAAACGACGATGAAGAGAACCCGATGAACTTTTATGCCGGCGCATGGGCCCGGTTCAACAATGTGAATGATGCTATCATTCCCTATATTGGTCTTGAGTTTAGTGGATTCAGGTTCGGCGCCTCCTACGATGTCAATGTTTCGAGTTTGAAGACTGCTTCGCAGAGCCGCGGCGGGATAGAAATTTCTTTGATATTTATTAAAAGGCCACCGGGATACAAGGCGATTCCGTGTCCAAGTTTTTAGAGGAGAGAAGGGGAGACGGCAAAGGACAAAGGTGAAACGTGAAACGGTTTTCAGTTTTAACTTTTAAGTTTTCAAAGCCCCAAAACCTGCTTCAACCTCGCATACCCCGATTTACTAACCGGTATCTGTTTCCCATCTTTAAGAACAGCCAGATAATTCTCCTTTTCATAAGGATCTATGCGGGTAATGTGCTGCACATTCACAATATATGACCGGTGCGTGCGCACAAACTGCTGCCCGTCGAGTATATCTTCAAAATGCGACATCGTTCGCTTTTTCAGGAACGTTCCTTCCTTTGTCTGGATCTTCACGTAATCATCGGCGGCTTCGAGAAATTGTATTTCCTCCACTGGAATGATCTTGATCTTTCCTCCCGTTTTTACTACCACACGATGACGCTGCTGGGGCGACGCCGCTGTGCTCTCGAGCAATTTCTCCGCAGGAGGCAGCTCATTATTGGTGATGAATTTTTCAACTGCCTTTGTGAACCGTTCTTTGCTGAAAGGCTTCAGCAGGTAGTCCACTGCATGCGATTCGAATGCCCTTATCGCATATTCGTCGAACGCGGTAACAAAGATTACCGCCGGCGGTTCCTCTATCAGTTCGAGCATTTCAAAACCGTTGATCTTTGGCATCTGCACATCGAGAAATATCAACTGCGGGCGGTGATGCATGATGGCCTTCAATCCGTCAAACCCATCGTTACATTCCTGCATCACCTCAATCTGCGGAAATTCTTCCAGGTATTCTCTTACAATACTCCTGGCCAGGGGCTCGTCGTCAATCAATATGGTTGATATCATTCCGTGGAATTTTCACTGTTGTAATAAATTGGTTGTGGTTAACGGCAGTGGAAAGCAGATCGTTTCTTGCAAATAACAGGTACAGTCTTCGCCGCACCGAGCTCAGTCCAAACCCTGTTCCATGCTGCGGCGACGATGTTTCCGGATCAAAAGGATTTTCAACGTTTATCTCCAAAAACTCTGCTGTTGTTTTTGCCAGTATCTTGATCGTTATATCATCCGTTGTATCATAGAGGCCAAACTTGATTGCGTTTTCTACGATAGGCTGCAGCAGCATGGGCGGCAGCAAAATCTTTCCGCTTTCTTCGTCATGACTGATCAGGGTTGACAGCCGGTGACCGAACCGCATCTTTTCCATTTCCAGGTACAGTTGCAGATGCGCCAGTTCTTCTGTAAGCGTTACCAGTTGATGGTCCTCTTTTTTCAACGCACCACGCAGGAAATCGGATAATTGCTGTATCATTTTCCTTGCCTGTTCAGGTTGTTTGCCTGCCAGCGCACTGATGGAATTAAGGCTGTTGAACAAAAAATGCGGCTGCAATTGCTGCCGCAGCTTATACAGTTCGGCATCGCGCGACATTTTCTCTGCATCCGCCTTTAACGACTCATAATATTTCTTCTCCTGCAGGTCGTACCACATCATGCTCATGATGGCCGTGCATCCCATGATTAGAAAGGCCATGTCGAACCTGAGTGGGATCGACTTAACAAAGAACTCCATGTACGCGGGGTCGTGATGAAACACCTGGCCGAGTGTAAGTTTTACCGCTGCTATCCAGATAAGGCTGATAACGGCGCACCAAACCAGCAGGTAAACATATTTTCTATTGGCCGGCCGGTAATAGCCAAGGGTGTGCATGATGAGCAGGCTGGCTGCCGCCAGCAGGCTGTTGGAAATGGCGCTGTCCGCTAATGCAACGGGCCAGTCGATGTCAAAATTTTGCAACATCAGGAAATGGACGGTGGCCCATATGATCCAGCACGCGACGCAAAACCATTTGTTTCTTTTGTTGGCTAATGGAGATGTTGCCAATGAAATTGAGTTTAAACGACCAGTGTTTCCCTGTTTTCAAACGTTAAACAGATCTGTTCAGCTTTTTTATGGATAGTTTCAATATACCTCCTGGCATTATCATCTTCATTCACCCACGAATATAATTCGATGCCGTCACTCAACGTTCCGATAGTTTTCACTTCTGCAACGTTGATGAACTGCCATTGCACGGTTTCGAGGCGCTCGTTCAAAAAGGAATCTTCTTCCTGTACACCGGTGTATTCCGCTTTCTTAAATGCCTCCTGTTCATGCGCGGCGTGAATAAGGCGAAGCTGCTCGTCGAATTGGGGCTTATGATTTCCTTCACCACAAACGATTCTGAAAACAATCTTAGCGATAAACCATTGCATATTATAAGGTTTGAAATTAATAACTGATGATTTCAACTCCTCCGAACAAATTTGTTCCCTTCAGGATGATTGTTTTTTCCGATACGGTGTTGGGTGCCTGTCTTCTTTTGTCGTCTACCCCGCCGAAGATTGCGGTTATTTCGGAACGAATTTCCCAGTTGGCAGGAAGGATCAGTTTGGTCCCGCCGAACACATTCACTACGTCTATTTCTATCGGAGATACGAAGTCGGCATTGGTTAGATTAATTTCTGCGCCTCCAAAAAAACATACTACTTCGCCGCCGTTGAACTGTTTCGACAATACCGATTTTTTGACGCCGCCGAAAATCGAGGTGATGTCGAGAACCGCCTCGCGTGTTGTATCATTTTTTTTTTCCTCGTCGCGCACTTCGTTTGGATCGGCCGGATGCTCCATGTTGAAACGCTCATAGGCGAGCCGTCTCCTCAAACGTTGTCTCCTGCAGTGGTCGCCATTGTGCATCATCTTACGCGGGGCCAACAGGAATATCAATCCGACAGTGATCACTATGATCGGTACAGCATATTGCTTTAACTGGACGCCCGGCCAAATATCACCTGAGAGAAATACGAAGCCAACCAGGGTCATGATCAGCCAACTGAAGTCACGAAAACCATGCCGTGCGCCCACAAACATGCCAACCAGGATCAGGATGGCGGGCCAGGTAAACAACCAATCGGGAAAGGGGTAACCCATTTGACGGAGCAGCAGCACAACACCCACCACTAACAGGAACAAGCCTGTCCACAGGTGCATCCTTCTCCTTCTTCTGTTGAAATTTTGCTCTACCATGTTTGTTTCTTTTCATCAAAAATAGAAGGAGTCGCCGCATTGTCAAACGGTCAATAGGTAACAGCCAGTAAAAGGTCGGTAAACGCAGGAAAATCGTCGGTAAAAGAAATCTTAAAACACAAATTCAAAGTTGTCGCCATCGAATAATCCCCTGTCACTCAACTTTAACGAGGGAATCACCAGCAGCGCCATGAATGAGAGCGTCATAAAGGGCGAGGAGAGCGTTGAGCCGAGCGACCTGGCCATCGCATCCAATTCAGAATACGCGGCGGCTACCTTGTAACCATCATCCATGCTCATGAGTCCGGCCACGGGCAATGGAAGAATTTTTTCTGTTTCATTACTTACGCACGCGATACCGCCTTTTTCTTCGATGACGAGATTGATGGCGCGCACCAGGCTTTCATCATTACCACCAACGGCAATGATGTTGTGACTGTCGTGTGCAACGGAAGAAGCGATGGCGCCACTTTTTAGTCCGAAGTTTTTGATGAAACCAATGGCGGGAGCAGCGTTGCAGTAACGGTTCACAACTGCCAGTTTAAGTATGTCGTTTTTTACATCCGAAATAACCGATCTATTTTCAATAAGCGGATGCGCCATTATTTTTTTCGTGATGAGTTGTCCATCCAACGCTTCTATGACCGGCAACCGGCCGTTGATGAGGTGATGGGCCGGATCGCAATGGAAATTCTTCGCAGCAACGGGGGATGCATGAAAGCGGTTAACCGGTTTCATGGGCACGCTTTTCATTTTTGAACTTCCTTCTTCGGCGACACATTCACCATTGATAAATGTTTTCAGCACTTCGAAATTTTGCAGATTGTTCACGATGATGAAATCCGCAGGTTCGCCAACGCGCAGGGTGCCCACTTCAAGGCGGTAGTGTTCCACGGGATTGATACATGCTGCCAGCAGCACCCTGAACACGTCAATGCCTTTTTTCACAGCGCGGCTGCATAGCTGGTTAATGTGGCCGCTTACCAGGCTGTCGGGGTGTTTGTCGTCGCTGCAGAACATCATATTTGCAGCGTGGTCGTGAAGCAGTCCCGCCAGTGCCTCGAAGTTTTTGGCGGCACTTCCCTCCCGGATGAGAATTTTCATCCCGAGCGATAATTTTTCTCTTGCCTCCTGTTCCGTAAAACATTCATGGTCGGTTGAGATGCCTGCGGCGGCGTATTTTTTCAATGCCTCGCCGCTAAGGCCGGGGGCGTGACCATCAACCGGTTTATTAGCGTTTTTTGCTGCGGCTATTTTCTTCATTACTTCCGTGTCGTCGTTGATCACACCTGGAAAATTCATCATTTCGCTCAGGTATCTCACTTCCGGACGCGATATCAATGCCGTTACATCGTCGGCATCCAGTTTGTCGCCGGCGGTTTCAAAAGCAGTGGCGGGAACGCAGCTTGGCGCACCGAAATTAAATTTGAAGTTGACCGTATTCCCGTTTTCGATCATGAATTGAACGCCTTCGGCGCCGCACACATTGGCAATTTCGTGCGGGTCGCTTACGGTAGCAACGGTGCCATGTACAACGGCCAGCCTTGCGAATTCTGAAGGAACCAGCATCGAGCTTTCTATGTGAACATGGCTGTCAATAAAGCCGGGCAAAATGTACGGGAGCGAACGATCTTCTATTTCAGATATCGTGGAGATATTGGTCACCCTGCCGTTTTCTGCAAACAGTTGTCCGCTGAAAATTTTCTCGTTGCGAATATCTACTATGTTACCTTTTACTGCGACTGTGTTCATTCTTCCTGGTTGTTAAGCAGGTCCGGACGTTTTTCTTTTGTTCGTTTGAGAGATTGTTCGTGCCGCCATTCATTTACAATCTTTGGATCGCCACTGGTGAGCTCGCCCGGCACTTTCCAACCGCGAAAATCGGCCGGCCGGGTGTAAACGGGAGGAGCGAGCAGTTGGTCCTGGAACGAATCGAACAGGGCCGACGTTTCATCGTTCAATACGCCGGGTATAAGCCTGCCGATGGCATCGACCAGCACTGCGGCGGGCAGCTCGCCGCCGCTCAGCACGTAGTCGCCGATGGAAATCTCCCTGGTGACGAAATGTTCGCGTATCCGTTCGTCGATTCCTTTGTAATGACCGCAAATGATCAGCAGGTTATTTTTTAGCGACAATTGGTTGGCCATTTTCTGGTTGAGGCGTTCGCCATCGGGACTCATGTAGATGATTTCGTCGAAGGTAGTGGCGGCCGATAGTTTTTCTATGGCGTTGGCGAGAGGTTCGGGCATCATTACCATGCCGGCGCCGCCGCCGAACTGGTAGTCATCTACCTGGCCGTGTTTATAGTTGGTGTAATCGCGAAGATTGTGGAGGTTGATGGTAAGGAGGCCCTTGTCTTTGGCCCGTTTAAGAATGGAATGGCCGAATGGGCCCTCGAGAAGTTCTGGTAACACCGTGATGATGTCGATCTGCATGCGGTGAAAGTACGAAGGAGACGGGA
>CBIGXK010000123.1:0-9955 GCA_966193805.1 uncultured bacterium
AACGTGGCCCAAACTGGCCTCCCAGAACTTTATACTCACCGGCGCGGCAGCCGGATTGGCGGCTGCGTTCAACACACCGTTGGGAGGGATTGTGTTCGCAATGGAAGAGCTGGCAAAGATCCATATTCGCTTTTTTAGAACAGCATTGTTTACAGCGGTGATCATTGCGGGGTTGACCGCGCAGGGTTTTCTCGGTCCCTATTTATACCTCGGATACCCCAACGTGTCCACCTCGGGTATAGGGATCTTTTTAAGTGTCGCCTTTGTTGCGGTTATCGCCGGGTGGGCGGCCAGTTTGATGTGCAGGGTGATTATCAAAATAGGAAAGTGGAAAAAGAAATTCAGTCCGGTAAACAGTATGATCTTCCTGGTTGTTGCCGGATTGTTGATGGCGTCATATGCTTATTTCCTGAACGATGCCATTTTTGGATCGGGAAAAGTGGTGATGAACCATGTGCTTTTTTCTGATGATAAACTAACGGGGATCGGAACGGTTTTTTCGAGGATGCTCGGTCCGATTATTTGTTTCAATACCGGCGCATCGGGTGGCGTGTTTGCACCGGCGCTTGCCGCGGGTGCTTCGCTCGGAGCACATATTTCGGGTTTGCTTACCTATTCCGGCGGCAATGCCAATATCCTGATATTAAGTGGCATGGTAGGCTTTCTCACCGGCATCACGCGCACACCGTTCACTTCGGCTATACTTGTTTTGGAGATGACCGACAGGCACGGAGTGATTTTTCATCTTATGCTGGCATCCATGGTGGCCAATTTTGCTGCGCTAACCATCGACAGGCATTCTTTTTATGAACATTTGAAGAAAGAATACACAAAGGAGCATGTTCCTGTAAAAGCTTCCACGGCTTAGTGGCGGATGGCATATTTTTTATGCCATTGCGTGCATGAGGATCAATACAAATGCTTCAATAACGTCGGGAGAGAATATTTCATATTGGATAAGCGATGTAAAGCCGCTTGCTTTTAAAAAAGTTGATAAAGACATTACCACGGAGGTGCTGGTGATCGGCGGCGGTATTGCGGGCCTAACAACGGCTTACTGCCTGCTGCAATCAGGAAGAAAAGTGGCGCTTGTAGAAGATGGCCTGATCGGCAGTGGTGAAACGGGCAGAACAACCGCCCACCTCACTGCGGCGCTCGATGACCGCTACTATGAAATCGAAAAGACCTTCGGAGAGGAGAAGGCACGCATGGCCGCTGAGAGTCATTTGGCAGCTATTGATTTCATTGAACAGACCATAGAAAAAGAACATGCAGACTGTCATTTTGAACGCGTTGACGGTTTCCTTTTTCTTCATCCTGCAGATAAGCTCGAACACTTGCAGCAGGAATTCCAGGCCACGAAAAAGCTCGGCCTCAATACCGGCTGGCTCAATGAAACGCATGGCATTACCGGTTACACGGGCCCGTGTATACGCTTTCCGCGGCAGGGGCAATTTCACATTATGCGCTATCTCGAAATGCTTGCCGGTGCCATTCAGAAAATGGGTGGTGAAATATATACTGATTCCCGGGCTGAAAAGATCAGTAAGGATGGTGCAAACTGTAACGGCCATCATATTCGCGCCTCACACATTGTTGTAGCAACGAATACTCCCGTAAACGATTTGGTGACGATGCACACCAAGCAATTTCCTTACCGTACGTATGTGATAGCGGCTCAGCTTCCAAAGGGGCGATTGCCGCATGCGTTGTGGTGGGACACCGGCGACAGCGATTCCAAATGGATCACCTGGCCCTATCACTACGTGCGGTTGGAGCGGTACAGCAATGAATATGACCTGCTGATTGTTGGCGGCGAGGATCATAAAACAGGGCAGGCTGATGATGAAGGAATAAGGGAAGAAGACAGGTATGACAAACTGGTGCAATGGGCGAAGGGGCATTTTCCCGAAATGGGTGATGTGGTGCATCGGTGGTCGGGACAGGTGATGGAGCCTGTAGACTACATGGGGTTTATAGGGAAGAACCCGGGTGATGATAATATTTATATCATAACAGGCGATTCAGGGAACGGAATGACGCATGGCACCATTGGCGGAATTTTGCTCGCCGATTTAATTAACGGCAGGGAAAACAAATGGGCAGAGTTATATTCGCCGAAGAGAATTCCTGTGAAGGTGCCGGGTACTTTTTTGTCGGAAGTATTGAACATGGCAAAACAATATGGAGATTATCTCACTGCCGGTGATATTGAAGATGCGCAGCAGTTGCCGCAAGGGGAGGGGGCCATTTTGAAGAAGGGGTTGAAGAAGTTTGCGGTGTACCGCGATGAGCAGGATGAGCTGCACGTCTTTAGTGCGGTGTGCCCGCATTTGGGATGTATTTTGCAATGGAACGGTGATGAGAAGAGTTTTGACTGCCCATGCCACGGCTCACGTTTTTCAAAGCTGGGCGAGCTGATGAACGGCCCCGCAGTGAAGGGGTTAGAGAAGTTAAAACTTAAAACTTAAAAGTTAAAAGTTAAAACACTTTATAATCTCTGGTTTTGGATAACAAAGAATATAATCAGAGGGGCAAGCGTGCATCTGTCGAAGGGTACGCCTTATGTAAAAGGATATACAGAATCCACCCCCGGCGCTTCGCGCCACCCCCGCCAGCGGGGGAAACGCTTTGCGAACTTCTTTCTTTTAACTTTTAAGTTTTAACTTTTTATGTCCAGTCAAACAGGAAAATTCATCATCCTAGCCGGTGTTATCATTGTCGTCATCGGCATCATCATTTACTTCTTCTCCGATAAACTCAGCTTCCTCGGCAAACTCCCCGGCGACATCCGCATCGAAAAAGAAAACTTCCGTTTCTATTTTCCCATCACCACCATGATCATACTTAGTATCTTGCTAACCGTTATCATCAACATCATCAAGCGATTCTTCTGACCACCATGCAAAGGAACAAGCCCGAGATCGACAGCATCAATGTTTTACTGGAAGAATGTATCATGGCCTTCCCCGTATCCTCCTTTATCATCAGCCTCTACAAACAATACCAGCAACGCGGCAGTCTCAGTAAAAAACAACTCCAGGGCCTGTACGACAAAGCCTCCGGCATCAAGGACCTTGCACCTGGTAAGTTGGCAGCGGTCGAAGCCATCATTAAAAAAATGCCCACGCGGTTCAAATCGTCCAGTCCGCCTAACAAACCTCTTTACGAGAAAGATGAAGAAACCGGAACACTTCTTCAGAATATATTAGAAAAGAATCCCGGTCACAAACGCGCCCTGTTTCTAAAGTCGAAATACGACAATAACGAAACGCTTTCGCCCTCCGAAATAAAGGAGCTGAAAACCTTCAACGAGCTGCTAAACCGAAAGAAATAGCCGGGACATTTTTCTAAAACACATGGTAATCAGGCAAAACAGTTTTAACTTATAAGACTTAAGCCTTCTTGCAATGCCTGCCAAAATTCTACTCCCCATTTTTCTGTTGGTCGCCACCTCAACTATGGCCCAGGATAAGATGAATGCCTTTGTCAACAACCTGATGGCTAAAATGACCATAGACGAGAAGATTGGCCAGTTGAATCTTGTCACCCCCGGCGGCGCCGTAACCGGTTCGGTTGTCAGCGCCGACGTCGACAATAAGATCAGGAAGGGCCAGGTGGGCGGTATATTCGGTATTACAGGTCCCGATAAAATACGCCAGGCCCAGGATATCGCGGTAAAGAACAGCCGCCTGCACATTCCGCTCATATTTGGATTAGACGTTATTCACGGCCACAGAACCATCTTTCCCATCCCCCTCGGCCTCTCGTGCAGTTGGGACACGGCGATGATCAGGCAATCGGCAACGCTAGCCGCGAAAGAAGCCACGGCCGATGGTCTAAACTGGGTCTATTCGCCAATGGTCGATATAGCCCGCGACCCGCGCTGGGGCCGCATAGCCGAGGGCAGTGGGGAGGATCCGTTCCTTGGTTCACAGATCGCGAAGGCAATGGTGCGCGGTTACCAGGGCAGCGATCTTTCAAAAAATAATACCGTGATGGCCTGCGTCAAGCACTTTGCATTGTATGGCGCATCTGAGGGCGGCAGGGATTACAACACCACCGACATGAGCCGCATCAAAATGATGGAGTACTTTCTTCCGCCTTATAAGGCAGCCATCGATGCCGGCGTGGGCAGCGTAATGACTTCCTTCAATGAAGTGGACGGCGTTCCTGCCACTGCCAATAAATACCTGCTGACCGATGTTTTACGGAAACAATGGGGCTTCAGGGGGCTCGTTGTTTCGGATTACACTTCTGTCAGCGAAATGATCGCCCACGGCATCGGCGATCTGCAACGCGTGTCGGCAGAAGCACTGAAAGCCGGCCTCGACATGGACATGGTAAGCGAAGGATTTCTGAATACGCTTAAAAAATCGCTGCAGGAGGGAAAGGTAACGCAGGCGCAAATAGACAACGCCTGCAGAAAAGTGCTCGAAGCAAAATACAAGCTCGGCCTGTTTGACGATCCCTACCGCTATTGCGATGCCAGGCGCTTCAACACCGATATATTAACGGAAGAAAACAGGCAGGCGGCCCGTGAGTATGCTGCACATTCGTTCGTGTTGCTGAAGAACAACAACCAACTGCTGCCGCTCAGCACATCTGCGAAAATTGCTGTGGTGGGTCCATTGGCCGATAGCAAGGTGAATATGCTGGGCACCTGGAGCGTATCGGGCGACGCCGGCAAAAGCATTTCAGTGATCGATGGAATTAAAAATGCGATGGGCAGCAATGCCTCTATCCTTTATGCAAAAGGTTCCAATCTTACCGATGATACGGCGTTTGCAAAAAGAGTGAACGCGTTTGCCACGCAGGCCGATTTCGATGAACGTTCGCCCGCGGAACTGTTAAAGGAAGCCATTGCCGCCGCACAGCAGTCGGACGTGGTAGTAGCCGTTGTGGGTGAGGCCGCCGACATGACCGGCGAGGCGTCCAGCATGAGCAATCTCGGCCTGCAGGGATCGCAGCTTAGATTATTAAAAGAGCTCGTGAAAACCGGTAAGCCGGTAGTGATGATATTGTTCAATGGCCGCCCGATGACGCTGCCCTGGGAGCAGGAAAACATCAATGCTATACTTGACGTGTGGTTTCCCGGTATTGAAGCGGGTAATGCCATTGCCGACGTGTTATTTGGAAAATACAATCCTTCGGGTAAGCTCACCACCAGCTTCCCGGTTAACGTTGGACAAATTCCGGTGTATTACAATCATAAAAATACCGGCAGGCCTTTTAACGGTGACGTGGCCAATGCGAAATTTAAATCCAATTATCTCGACGTTGGCAACGATCCTTTATTTCCGTTCGGTTTTGGATTGAGTTACACCGGGTTTGAATACGGTAACATTCAATTAAGCAAGACGAACCTGAAAGGCAACGAAACACTTACAGCAAGTGTAACGGTAACGAACAAGGGAAAATATGCCGGCGACGAAACCGTGCAACTCTACATCAGCGACCCGGTTGCGACAATAGCGCGATCTGTTAAGGAGCTGAAGGGCTTTAAGAAAGTGCGGCTTGAACCCGGCGAAAGCAAGGAAGTCAGTTTCCGGATCACGCCGAACCAGCTAAAATTCTACAACAGCAACCTTAAATATGATTGGGAAGGCGGTGAATTTATCATTCACCTGGGTACGAATTCGAGGGATGTGAAGTCGGGGAAGGTTGAATGGACGCGTTAGTCAAATACTCACCTTTCACGTCTCACGTCTCACGTTTCACGCCGTTGGCCTGGAAATTGATTATCATTACGTAACACCCTGTTCAGCAATGGTAAAATTATTCTGCACTGTTGCATTTATCCTGGTTGTCCCTGCCATTTATGCCCAGGACAAGCTGGAACCCGAAAGACCCGGTGAAACCCGCACTCCCGAGTTGGTCAAGGGTAACCATCTCCAGGCCGAACTTGGTTTCAGGTCCGAAAAAATAGACGATGGCCTGTACTACTACCGTCATCCCGATATTAACGTTCGGTTTGGGCTTTTTAACGCCATCGAATTGAGGATGAACGTTGTTTCCCAAACGGTTAAGGACAATTTCACTAAAGAACGATTAAACGGGTTTGCGCCCTTTGAATTTGGCGTTAAGGCCAAAGTACTACCCGAATATAAATGGTCGCCGTCCATCGCCGTGATGGGAATGATCGGCATCCCTTCCACCTCCTCTAATGATTTTTATAACAGGCGATTGCCCATTGAGTTTCGGGCACTCTTCGCCAATACCCTCGGCGACAGGTTCACGCTCCAGTACAATGCGGGCATTAAATGGGAAGGCGACGACAGAAGTACACAGTGGATGTATAGCATCAGCCCCGTTGTTGAGTTATCTGAAAAATTTAACCTTTTCCTTGAGGAATACGCTTACCTCACAAAGCAAGGATCGGCCAGGCATTATTTTGACGGCGGTGTTGAATTTTTCCCCAATAAGAATTTAATGCTTGATCTTTCGGCTGGTACCGGTCTTTCGGAGTTCTCTTCCAGCTACTTTTTCGCCGCAGGTTTTTCCTTTCGTTTGCCCATGTAATGGTCCGGGCATAGTTTTTATACTGGCTTAGTTATGGGATTAAGGCTGTGACCGTAATTAAGACCATCATGAACAACAATACGAGGACATACATGACGGATCAACTGATCGGATTGACAAAGCTGGATGCACGCGGATCGTTCGGGAAAGAAGATCTTTTTAACTGGATAGTTGATCTGGAACAACAGGAATTTGATGATTTGTGCAACCAGATCATCTCGTTATACAAATTTCAACAAACGTACGAGGGCGCGCTGGTGTCTGATGAGGAAGACCTGTTAAGGCCGTGGCTGCCTGTGCTGCCGCGAATAGTCTTTTCCGTTGACCCGCTCGGTAATAATTTTCAGAAGAAATTCTTCTACCATTTCCTCACCAGCGTTGATCCGTCCGAACTGGTGGGCATCTGCGAGGAAATCCTTTCCCTCTATTCGCATGCCCGCGAAAACGACAATACCTACATCATTACCCAGGTGTTCCCCGCGGTGGCCGGCGTTGTGGAATCGTGGAGGGTGCATTATAAAAAGAGAACGCTATACTCCGATTTGCCCACCCGCATCATCAACTGGCAGGAAATGCTGCTTTTCCGCTGATATTTTATTGACAATAGGCGGCCGGTTATTTAACTTCAACTTAAATTAACTGCCATGCCCAAATACTTCCTTGTTGGTGTTATTCTTTTAATGGCCAACGCTTTCACCTACGCTCAGATCAATACTCCGTTAAAGGTGAGGGACGCTGCAGGGCCGGATGAGGTGAAC
Organism: uncultured bacterium; assembly: GCA_966193805.1. GTDB lineage: Bacteria > Bacteroidota > Bacteroidia > Chitinophagales > Chitinophagaceae > Flavitalea. The sequence goes on from CBIGXK010000123.1 coordinate 7,281, forward strand.
GAAGTGGTCATCGACTTCGAGCGATACATGATACGCAAGGTGAGTTACCCTTCAAAGGCAAACAAAAACAGTATCATTAAAACTTTGTATTACAAGGTAGGCGTTAACGACAATAAAATCACCACTTTTGAATGGGTTAAGGATGTTACTGAAGAAATAGAAGTCGCCGCGCTGCCATTATATTTTTCTGCTCCTGCTTATGGAAGTAAAGCGAAGGAAGATGGCGTCTATGATAAAGACTTCCGCAGTGCGGTGGAAAAACCGGCAAAGAAATTCGGGAAGTACAAAGAGTCTGCAGCAGCACCCGCAGAGACGCTTTATCTCTCATTTAATTTTATTGTGAAGTAGCCGGCAGCAGCATTTCAATGTGAGGGATGCCGTCTTCATCGTACACATCTCCGGATTGAATAAACCCAAGCTTGTTATAAAACTCTTTTGCGTAGAGCTGTGCGCCGATGCGTATCGGCACGTTTCCGAACAATCGGTTGCATTGCTTAATCGCTTCCTGCATTATTTTTTTGCCGGCTCCGGTACCTCGTGCATACGGCGCCGTTACCACGCGGCCAATAGATAGTTCTGCGAATGATATTCCGGCCGGTACGATGCGGCTGTAAGCAGCGAGTCCGTTGGCATCATAGCCCATCACATGATAGCTGTTAGGATCCTTGTTGTCGGCATCCTGGTAAATACATTGCTGTTCCACAACAAATACTTCGTTGCGCAGCCTGTGAATGGAATAAAGTTCCTGAGGCGTGAGGTCGTTGAAGTGTTTGGTCACATACTTTTCGTCCATGAATGTCGCAGCTTTTGGCGAAGATATATTTTTGTACTTTTAGGCGAATGGCATCTGTCAACAAGCACGACGAATATCCCGTATTATTTTTTAAGAATGCCGCCGGTTATGAGAAATGGCTGGCGAAAAATCATGCGTCTGCAGACGGTGTTTGGCTGAAGGTAGCGAAGGCTAATACCGGCATCCCCTCGGTTACCCATGCAGAAGCGCTTGATGCGTCGCTTTGTTATGGCTGGATCGACGGCTTAAGGCGCGGGCTGGATGAAAAATATTTTGTGCAGAAGTTTACGCCCCGCCGGCCAAACAGTATATGGTCTGTTATCAACAAGAAGAAGGTTGATGTGTTGACTAAGGCGGGAAAGATGCAGCCCGCAGGTTTGGCCGCAATAGAAGATGCGAAGAAAAATGGCCGGTGGAACAAGGCCTATCATTCGCAAAAAACGATGGCCGTGCCTGAAGATCTGCAACAGGCTTTGGATAAAAATGTGAAGGCGAAGAAATTCTTTGCCGCCTTAAGTTCGCAGAACAGGTATTCCATACTGTTTCGCATCGGCAACGTGAAGAAGGAAGAAACGAGGAAAAGAAAGATCGCTGAATTTGTGGCGATGCTGGCAAAGCACGAAACCATTTATCCGCAGTAATAACTATAAAGATTGAACATGCGTGTTACATTTAATGAACTGAAGAATGAATTAAACAGGGTATTGTTAAAGGTGGGCTTTGAGAAAGAGCGTGCGGAACTTTGCGCCGGAATATTTGCCGGAAACAGCAGGGATGGCGTTGCGTCGCATGGGCTGAACCGGTTTCCCGTATTTATAAAATATATTGAGTCGGGCTACATCAATATTCATGCAGAGCCGGAGGTGCTCACCAGCCATGGTTCCATAGAGAAATGGGATGGGGGCTTGGCGCCGGGAATGTACACTGCAACGCTGGCCATGGCCCGGGCGGTAAAGATTGCGAAGGCAAATGCCATAGGTTGCGTGGCAGTAAGGAACACGAATCACTGGATGCGTGGCGGAACGTATGGGTGGCAGGCCGCAGACAGTGGGTGCGTTGCTTTTTGCGGCACCAATGCTATTGCGAATATGCCTCCCTGGGGAGGAAAGACGCCCACGCTGGCCAATAATCCGTTCGTGATTGCCGTGCCGCGCAAGGAGGGCCATCTTGTGTTAGATATGGCCATGTCGCAGTTTTCGTATGGAAAGATGAACGAGTACAGGTTGAAGGATTCGCTTTTGCCTGTGTATGGAGGCTATGACGCGAAGGGTGAATTGAGCCGCGACCCCGCGGCTATCGCTGCATCGAAAAGAACGTTGCCCGCGGGTTTCTGGAAGGGCGCGGGTTTATCGTTAATGATGGATGTGCTGGCTTCGTGTTTGAGTGACGGGCAGACGGTGAAGAGAGTTACGGAGCAGGGGAATGAATATGGCGTGTCGCAGTTTTTTCTTTGTCTGGCACCCGAACATATTGATGAAAAAATAATTAACGAGATCATTGATTACGCGAAAAGCTCGGAGGGTGTAGACGAGAGAAGTTCGGTCAGGTATCCCGGTGAGCAGGCATTAAAAAACCGGTTGACGAGTATGGAGGAAGGTGTGGCGGTGAATGAGGGCATTTGGGAGAAGGTAAAGGCAATGTGATATTTATCAGTTTTAACTTTTAAGTTTTGCCCGAAGGGCAACCGTATCCCCGCTGGTCCTCCCCCGGTCCCTTCGGGACCACCCCCTCCAGAGGGGGATAGTAACGAGCATGTCGAGCCATATCCCCCGCTGTCGGGATCACCCGAAGACGCAAAGGGATCGCAAAGGTTTCACCCGCTGGCGGGGGTGGCGCGAGGACGTAAGGAGATCGCAAAACGTATCCCCCGCTGGCGGGGGTG
>CBIGXK010000124.1:0-9952 GCA_966193805.1 uncultured bacterium
GAAAGATTGTCATCTCCCTTATTATTAGCTTACTCATTCAACAAATGATCAGCCGCGACAACCATGAACATAAGATTGGAGCTGCCGCCGCCAAGCACATACTCTGTTTGCTGCCACAAGAACGGCCAGTGCAGCAACTCCGGAAAATCCGGCCGGATGAGCGCGGTACCCGAAGCCACACCTCCTGGTATGTACGACCAGTCGGCACGGTTAACGCCATAAGCAACAGTGAGCGACCGCGAACCCACTCCCGAAGCAAAAGATGACGTGTTTGAACCCGGATGCACACCCAAAACAAAATTCATTGCATCGAGCATCAACGTCTTTGGAAATATTTCCGGGAATGCACGGTGAAGAAAATATTGCTGCACGCCAAATTCCTGGATGGTCCAGCCAGCACCCCAGATGTTGGGCTCGTACGGTATGCCGTATGGTGTTTTCTTCTCCAATCCATCCACAACGGCACGATACCGTTTGACAGCGGCGGTGATGGCGTCACGATATTGCGTATTCTTAATTAAAGGTATTGAGCGGCCCACGAGCCAACCCACCCGGTCAATATTTTTCGTGATGGCGTCAATATTGGCGGTGAGAAAATCAGCGTATTTTTTTTCGCCCGTTGCCTGCAGCAACTCCACTGCAAGCTGCACGCGCTGAAGAGGATTTTTTTCTTTCGTTCTGTCCCACAATTCAGTTGCGAGCTTCATGCAATCCGCAGCAAGCGCAGCATTGTAGTTTTTCAAGACGCGCGCGGCGGCGGCCATTCCCGCTGCCACCTCGAGTTCGCGCCGGGGATTTTCTTCCGTGAACACCCACCTGTCGTCGGGAGCATTGGCTTCGCCACTAACCATGCTGGTGCCATTGATGAGGCGGTTGTTCGTATGAAGTTCCATGAACGTCAGGTCCATTTCGCCGGAAGGGTAGGGCTTGTTGTCGGTCATCGTTGCCGCATCGCCTAAATGCGAATATTGCCTGCGCGTGGGCGCGATAATGCCGCGGTACAATCTGCCCAGCGACTTATACCCCCCAACAACAGTCAATGCGCCGTGCTCGATTTGTTGCAGCAGGTCGTTTTTACCGTCGGGCTGCTGCATCTCCACCATGTGTGTTTCCTGGTTGATACTGGTGTTGTCGTAGTTGAGCGCAAACTGTTCGTACATCATCGAAAGAATATGCACTTCGGTGGCCTGCGACTCCACGCGCATGTCATAATCTCCTGCATCGTGCCAACCGCCGATATTCAGCCCGGGAACCGATTCGCCCGGTTTGTATTTGGTTAACGTTGATTCACCCTGTTTGTAGCCGTCGAAGTGGTTGTGATTAGTGAGCGCCATTCGCGCATCATCCATGTGGCATAGGCCGTGCCATACGCGTGAGCGGTCGTTGATCCGCATGTGGCACATCTGCACGGGCAGAAAATATTCCAGCACCGGCTGCCACACATGGCGTTTAAATACATCGGCATCGATCTGGAACGGCTCGCTGCGGTAATCTCCGTATTGCACCTCGTACATGCCCGGTTGGTGAACAGAAGAAAAATCGAACTGCAAATAATTATAGCGTAAAAACTTTCCCCATTCTTTAGGGTTGGCCTGAAGCACTTTTGTCAAACCGCCTTTTTCCGACACGCGATACAGCGTTGCAGGGAGGCGTCGTTTATCTGTTTTGTCAATTTCTATTACTGCAACTTTTTGCTGCGCCGGATGATAGCCTACCTGTGATACCTGCACAACGGGCTCGTATTTCCATCCGGGAACGGCGTGCGGCGTAATCAGCCATTCTACAGCATTTTTGGTGGCGCCCGCGGGTATTGCCGACCGCACAATGAACCAGCCGCTTTGTACAAGCGCCCTGCCATCGAGCAGTTGAAGGTTTTGATCTTTTAGATTCTCGAAAGTGATCCTGAGCCTTTCATTTTCAGGTGCTACGGAAAGCATTTTTCCTGCGGCGAGGGGTTTGATTTCATAGATGCCGTCTTTGTTACGTGTGCCCGGACCATTGGCCTGCCTGGGAAATATCCCAAACTGTTTGTCCATGTAATAAGTTTTGCCAAAAAGATTTCCCGGAAACAGTTCGAAGATGAATCCCACTTTACCCACCCATTCTGCGGGTAAAGGTTCTTCAAGGTCAACCGTCACGCGAAAGGCCTTTCCTTCGGGATGGATCTTCACGTTGTATGCGAGGTTCAGGTCGGGATAAATGATGGGGCCGAATCCTTTACGGTCCTTGCTGCTGTCGGGATATTGCATGCGCACGCTGATGATATTGTTTGCGCGGTCCACGTGCCGCTCTCCCGGCTTCGGTTGTGCATGACCGGGACCGGGCGTTGGCTCCAGGCGGATGTCGCCGTTGGATCCAATGCGAAGTCCGTTTTGAATGATGCTGATACCGCTCTGATGTCCGCCAGGGTAATAATCATGCGCAAGCATTACACTTACTCCTGGGCGCTCCAGGTACTCCAGTTCGTTGATTTTGAAAGACTGCGCATCTGCTGATTGCGCGAAACAGTATTGCGATAAAAAAGTGAAGGGGAGGGCCGCAAATACCACAGCCATCAAATGTCCTGATTTCATAATGTACATTTATGGGCAAAGGACCTGAAGTTAAGTTATTTCCCGACTTTTTTGCGCGTGTACCTGATAGTTATTAACCGGCCTTCAATGATTGTCATTAATGGCGGGACATTTCTACCGGTTATTTTTATTTTTAAGCGCCTCTTCTTTTTGGCGTTGGATAATTGCCCTTGCGAGTGCCTTTTGCAGCGATTTTAACTTCGTAAGCTGTTTCCGGATCACCGATGCCGCCTCGGTGACAGCGGTTTTTAACTGCGAATTGCTGACCGTTTGCTTCGCCAGCGTCAGCTCATCGTACCTGGCCTGTTGTATTTTCAATACACTCGACACCCACGTGGTATCGAATTGTTCTCCGCCTAACCCGGAAAGTTTCCCGATGGCCTGCTGTACCTCATTGTCTTCGGGCCCCGCGGCCGTTGTACCCCCGGACGAGCCGGTACCTGCCGAAGCCAACTGCTGCAGCGAATAGAGCATGCCCGAGTGGTCGGAAAGCATCTGGTCGGCCAGCTCCTTTAGCCTTGAATCCGTACCGCGTTCCGCCCCGCGCCGGCAAAGCGCCATCATGAACTCATTGTCTTCAATATTCTTAGCAACAAACCTGGCATCGCTCATCACAGCCTGCTTCGCCGACTGTTTCGGCGGACTTACCTGGCCCACGGCTTCAAATGCCTGGAACATAACGAAAACCGATACCAATATGACAATACGAAGGGATGTCGTTTTCATGAGCGTGTGTTTGTTCTTGATCTGAATAGACCGTATAATTAGTTCCCGGGTTGCCTGGGCCGGTAAATGTTACAATCCTACAAATCCGTATCTTTAGCGCATGCAACAGACAACCAGCGCCGAAGCCTTATTCCAGACCCCTGACCAGCGCATCAGCGGTACGGTCACTTACCGTGTTTTCATTGACGAAGCCTGGAGAAATGTAGAAGGGCTCGCAGAATGGAAACGCTTACCTCAAAAAGAATTACTGCGCCTTATCGAAGAAGTATATTTTACACCAAAATAATTTCGCTCACTCTGCTGCATCATATTTCATCCAATCCACTTCCAGTTCATACGATTTTACCGGACGCTCCACGGAGGCCGGATTAGTGTGTACCGACCATTCGTTCGTGTGCCAGAAATTCATGCGGTAGCGGCTCGCATTTTGAGGAATTCCCAATTTCGATCCCTGGTAATCCCATAAAATTATTTTTTCGCCTGTTTCGGGATGAATGATCCACCACGTGAGCCGGTCGGATTTCCAATCGAAACCGTAGGTATAGAATTTTGAAGACGCATCATAGCCTGCAATTGCAGGGATCTTCTCTGGCTGGTTTTGCGCACCGGTAAGCACAGTGGGCTCCCCATTATGGTTTTCTTTGTAAACGGTATTGTAGATAATGCCCTTTGCCAAATTAATCGTTCTTCCGATCCTTTGCAGCTTACCGTGATGCCCCGTCCATGTACCGATATAAATGATAGTGGGATCAGCGATCAGCCACTCAAAATCAATTTCACTGAGGCCGATAATACTATCCACATGATACGTAAAGTAACCGACCACCGCACCCACATTCGGCTGAACGGCTTTTGCCGCAGGAACCTTCAGCCGCGAGCTGTAAGTACCGAAGTGAGTGAGCTTGTTGGAAATAATTTCGGGTCCCCGGCCGGCGCCTGCGCTGTCGGTGGGGTCGAGCCTTAACGAAATAATATTGACGGAGGGATCCGTGGCAGCGTTGATGCCGTGTCTCCATTTTTCAGGAGACGCGTTACCCGTTGAGCCAAAGCGGAAATACTTAAGGTTCGAATCGTTGAAATCCTCAAAAAAAGAATTCGCGGGTGCCGCCATCTGGGCATGTACACCCAACGACGCCGCGATCACAACAGCCGATAATATGAATTGTTTCATCGTGTATGTTTTGTTTTTTATGGTCGGATGATTTCCGCATATAATATTTATTTCCAGCCTTGCGATACATATCCCTTGTATCCCAGGTCAACAATTTCCCTGATATCTTTTAACAGCTCATCATCCAGCGACCGGATGTGAAAACATGTTTTTCCTTTCAAAGATGCCAGCAGGCGTGCGGACATTTTTGCTTTAAGCCCGGGAATCACATAAACCGGTGTAAAATAGAGGCCGACATATCCTTTTTGAATCAGCAAGCTGCAAAAAGGAAGCTCCGGAAAGTCCCGATCATACACATACACATCCTTGTCGTAATATAGTTCATATTGTCCGGGTGCATCTGCTTTCGCCCGGTAATTTCTTTTCGCATATTTCAGCAGCAGCTCTCTAAGCGTCCTGAAAATCGACACCAGGTGTGGCTGGCCGGCTGATTTGTCGGTATATTTCGCCGGCGCCGCCTTTTCTTTCTTTGCCATACGCACCCATTAAAAATAGCATTTCATCCGGGAGATAAAAATATGTTTTTTGCGTTGAATGACCCTTTGTTACATCTTTCGGAAGAGGTACCTCAACGCTTCTTTCAGCGAGTTTTTATATGCCGTTTCGCCGTTGATGTACACGTCGAGTGTTGTACCGTTGTGATATTTGTCGACAAGTGAAGTGGATGGATCGTACATCGTGTAGAGGATATGGGAATAATTGTAAGGGTAGGTGCGGCAGTCGGCATTCGCCATGCTGCCATATTTTGCCATACCGAGTTTATCCCAGCCCACTTGTGCGCTGGTGAACGACACCAGTTCATCTTTAGTATGGAAGAACGCATAGTACCTCTCGCCCTTGGTCTCGTCGTTTACCCAGTTAGGTATCTTGCCGCTGTCAAGAACGTCCATCACCGAAAACATGACCACTCTTTTCAACGGGTAGGCCTGGCCCATCACGCCGGCCAGGGAAGCTCCCTGTGAGTGGCCCGCAACAATGATTTTGCTCCATTGAATTTCATCGGACGAATAATATTGGTCCCATCCGCCCTCTGGATATTTATTAATGAGCCATTGCAGCAGCTTTGCCAGCCGGTTGTTGATCGAATTGGAAACGTTCACCGAAACGGTGGGGTGCCTGTCGGTGCCATCGACAGTTTCCATTCTTGCGCGCCAATGACAGGTTTCATCGTCGGTGTCACGGCAAATCGGGTTAATGGCGGGATTCGTTTTATACATGAGACCGATAACATGATAGCCCATCAGTGCGAGCTGTTCGGTGATGAACAGGTAATTCAACGGCGCACGGTAGGTGCCCGGAAGAAACACGACGAGCGCGTTCATGGTGTCCAGGTTGGTTTTAGCGGCGTAGTGCCTGATGTTGTATGCGCCCTCTTCTATAGTAGCGTCGGTGGTATGCGGCCTCACCGAATCCCAGGTGATCGTTTGGCCCTGCACCGCCAGGTGAACAATCAGCAACAGTACAAACAAAATGACGGGTTTCACTTGCATATTATCGTTTAATGAACTTCGATACGATTCTTTTATGATTGTCGGTAAAAACAAGGTAATATAATCCGGCAGGCAAACGGGATATGTCAACAGTTTTGTTGCCGGAAACACGTTGCCGGCTGATCATCGTTCCTGCATTATTGTAGATGGATACATCAGTGTTATGGAAGATCCCCGCCAGGTTGATAACGTCGGAGCCGGGATTGGGAAAGATTTTAACAACCTGCTCATCGGCATCCAAAGCGTTGCTGCCGGCAACTTTGATGATATTCGAATAAGCCGTTTTACCATCTTTATCTACGATTTGAAGGCGGTACCACGCGTCGGCATCGACAATTCCGGTAAAATCGTAAGTGAGATAATTTTTTTTGCCTGCATCAATTTTGCTGATGTTGCGGAATAGTCTTCCATCCAGGCTCTTTTGCAGATCGAAGTGAGAAACGTTTTCTTCGATCTGCGTTTTCCATTTCAGTTCTATAAAATCATGGAGTTTTTTTCCTTTGAAGAATTCAAGTTTTACAGGTAATACCTGGTCGAGTATTTCTTCGCTCGAAAGGACGCGGTTATAGATGCTCAGCTCATCCAGGCTGCCGTGAAAGCCGTTCGTGAGTGTTGACTGGTCGGCCGCACCTATCAATGCTATCGAGTTGGTGAAATTATGTGTGCTGGTATTTTTTTCAGCCTCCATCGTTAACGCGCCATCGATATAGCAATGCGCCTTTGATGTTGATGCGCTGAAGGCTTTTTTAAACGTGACCACCACCGATTGCCATTGATTGGGAACAAGGTTCACCAGCATGTAGGAGGTATTGCCAAATGTAATATTCAGCCTGGTGACCGATGATTGTTCTTCATAGCCGATGTTGATGCCCGTGCCGTAGCTGAAAATACTTCCCTTTCTGTTGGCGCCGGTTACAACCGGTTTTATCCGGAAAGAAATGGATTTGTCGTCGGCCAGTTTTAATTTATCGACGGCGCCGAGCGTGATGTATGAATCATTTGACTGAAAGAGAAAAGCGGCATTGGGAAGATTGTCTTTATCGGTGGTAAGCGACACTTCGTTTAAAACACCATTTGAAGGAGATTCGGTGAAGTCATCGGTCAATTCGCAAATTGCCTCCATCTTCCACCGCACGATTATGCCGGTGGCATCTTGCGCACAGAGGTAATGCGCAGCGAGGGTGAAGCACAGTAAAAATAAAAATCTCATGGCTGGGGTTATCGGTAAAATCGGCTTTCAGAATACTGGTAAAAACGGGGGAATATTGGCTGGTACGGGAGAGGATATTGCAGAATACAAAGCGAAATTACCAATTGTCCCCGACAGGTGAAAGTATTTGTCATGATATTTTTAAATGGCCGTGAAACGGGCTGTTTTTTGCCGGGCGAGGGGGAGCCGTTTTGTTACGATTTCCGCTGCATCAACGCATTGAATCATTTTTTTGGTTATTATTGTTTACCACTCGTAAAAATATTTTTAGTGCCCGACCGGTTAACCGATAGAGAACATTTACTGCTTAACCAGCTCGCGGAAGGTGATGAACGTGCTTTTGATGCATTGTTTCACCTGCACTGGGATTATGTGTATTCGGCCGCCATGATGCTCATGAAATCTTCGGTTCTTGCGAATGACGTTGCCCAGGACACGTTTCTTGCCCTTTGGAGGAACCGTGAACGGCTGAGAGGCATCGAAAATCTGAAAGGTTTTCTGCGCACGCATGTTAAGTTCCTTGTTCACAAGCGCTTCAGGAGAATGAAAACTGAAGATGCGTACCTGCGCTACCTGCAACAGGCGAATGCTGCGTCTAATGAAAATATTGAACAGGAGGAATACATCGGCCTCAAGCAGCTTGAAACTTCGATACAGGAAGGCATTGCGAAACTTCCCCCCCAACAGCAGCGTGCATTCAAGTTGAGCAGGGAGCAGGGTCTTACCCACGAACAGATCAGCGCCCTGATGGGCGTCAGCAAAAAAACGGTGAAGGATTACATCGTGAGGTCGATAGCCTTTCTTCGTCCTTTTCTTAAACGTTACAGCAGCATTTTGGTGTTCCTCTTCCAATAGTGCCGAATAATTTTTTTCGGCCGCCACTTCCCTTTGATCTTCTTGCGGTTCAACTTTGCAGCGCTCAATTAATGCTTATATATGCTTCCTGAAGAACTGCAATCTTTACTGGATAAATACCTGGATAATGTCATTTCGGAAGAAGAGTTCAGGCGCCTGTGGAAAACGCTTCCTTCAAATAAATATAATGACAATTGGTATGCAGCGATCGAAAAGGCGATAACCACCAGGAAGCGTACCGGCTTTTCCGACGCTGAAACCGCAAAGCTGGCGCTTGAAAATATCAAGGCAGCAATTGCGGCTGCCGGTCAGCATCCGCGCCCTTCGATAAGCATCACGGGTTCGGTGTGGTTCAAAGCGGCGGCGGCGGTCATTCTTGTTGCAGGCGCGGCGTTTTTCCTGTTCACCGGTAAACCGGAGGGGCAGCCTTTAGCCACTATGCCATCCGCGGCCCCGGCGCAACAAGATATTCCACCGGCCGGGAACACCACACTATTGACGCTTGCCGATGGATCCACCATCAATCTGGAAGATGCGGGAAACGGAAAAATTGCCCAGCAGGGTAACGTGCAGGTGATCAAGCTCTCCAATGGCGAAGTGGCCTACCGCGTACTGGGTAACCAGGGCAGCGCCGCACTGAATGTCACAAATACGATGTCCACACAGCGTGGTGGGCAATACAATCTTATCCTTCCTGATGGCTCCCGCGTGTGGCTCAATGCGGAGTCGTCCATTACCTATCCTGTAATTTTTGCCGGGCACGAAAGAAAAGTGACCATTACCGGCGAGGCCTACTTTGAAGTGGCGAAAGACAAAACAAAACCTTTCCTTGTTGATGCCGGCGACGTGCATATCGAGGTGCTTGGAACGCATTTCAATGTGAATGCGTACAGGGATAACGGCATGATTAAAACGACGCTGCTCGAAGGCTCCGTTAAAATTAACAACTCCGTAATGAAGCCCGGAGACGCCTACATCGACGGAAAAATAATTCCGACCGATGTTGAGCAGGACGTGGCATGGAAAAACGGCGTATTCAATTTTAATGATCAGAATCTTTCGCAGATCATGAGGCAGTTGGCACGCTGGTATGATGTGGAGGTGGAGTTCCCCGCAGGTGTTCCGGACAAACAATACGGTGGCGAAATCGGCAGGGACCTAACGCTTTTGCAAGTGCTTAAGGGGCTGGAAAATTCAGGAATTCACTTTGAGCTGCAGGGCAGGCGACTGATCGTAAGGCCCTGAAAAAAGTCATTGTTTCATTACAAAACCAGGACTACTTATGGGAAATCATTTCTTCATGGTGGTGTTCATGTTTGCATTCTGCATTCATGTAACTGCAAAAACCGCTTCGCAGACTATCACTTTGTCTGCCACCAACATGCCTATCCAGGATGTGTTCGAGGAGGTGAAAAGACAAACTCACTATTCTGTTTTTTATGAGAAAGACATGCTTGCCGACGCCAGGCCGGTAACGATCAATGTGAAGAATTCGCCGGTAGAAGAGTTTCTCGATATGGCCTTTAAAGATGAGCCGTTCGGTTATTACATTGAAAAACGCACGATATTCATCAAAAGAAAACCTTCGCTCATCAGGCAAACTGCTTTGCAGACGCCGGCTGTACCTGTCGTTCAATTGTTTCCCGTACAGGGCAGGATTTTGGGCGCCGACGGAAACCCGGTTGCCTACGTGAACATCACGGTAAAGGGAAGCACGAGAGGTACCACTTCGGATGCGGACGGAAAATTCACGATCGATGTGAACCCGGGCGATGTTCTTGTGATCAGCTCGATAGGTTTTGTAACACAGGAATATATTGTTAACGGGCAATCGGACCTTGAAATTACACTCACTGCAGAGGCAACTTCACTCAACGAAGTGGTTGTAACGGCACTCGGCATTACCAGGGAAGAAAGGTCCCTAACC
>CBIGXK010000125.1:0-9797 GCA_966193805.1 uncultured bacterium
GAAAAGAAATTATTATTTGTACATCGTAATTCTTGTGCTGAGCTCCGGCTCGTGTAAGAAATTTTTGGATACCACGCCAACAGATTTCCTTAGCACCTCTACTTATTATGAAACCGAGAGCCAACTGGATTTTGCCAAAGCAGGTGTATATAGCAGCCTCGGAAGCAGCGGTCTCTGGGGTTCATACGCTAATTATCTGTTAGGCTGGCAGGCAGATGTGTCCTACATGAACAGGCTTACACTAAACGGGCCTTTCAATTATAACTATTCGGCATCGGATCCATTTATGAATCCTTTCTGGAACACCCTTTGGGACGGCATCAACCGTGCAAATGTGTTGCTGGCCAATTTGGACAGAAACGAGGAAATTGCCCAGTCATACAGGGATAAAATAAGAGGTGAGGTGCTTTTCCTGAGAGGATATTACTATTTCCTGCTGGTGCAATATTGGGGCCCCGTTCCTATAAAAACAACTCCAACGGCCTCGGTGAATGAGGTGAATATTGCAAGGTCGCCGATAGCGGAAGTGTATGCGCAGATCTTATCGGATATGACCTCAGCAGAACCCCTTGTACCCGGCATCAGGGAACTGGGGTATGCCGGCGCCGTTAATAAATCGGCTGTTCGCGGCATGTTGGCCAGGGTGTGCCTGACCATGGCAGGAGAACCGCTTAAAGACATTTCCAAATACCAGGAAGCAAAAAACTGGGCCAAGAAGGTAATGGATGACGGAGAAGCTGGCCATAGTCTTAACCCGAGCTACCCGCAAATTTTTATCAATCTGGCGCAGGACAAATATGATATCCAGGAAAATCTTTGGGAAGTGGAATTTTATGGTAACAACGCAGATGCCGACACGAAAGCATATGCAGAGTGGACGAATATCGGGTACATCAACGGACCCACTTCGGTGAATGGTTCAGCAACAGGAAATGCGCCGGCGTACATGAGCACTACCGCGAAGTTCTATAATGTGTTTGAAGACGGAGATTTGAGAAAATGGTGGGACATCGCACATTTTACTTACGTGAACGGACCAGTAAACGGGCTTAAAAATATGAAGGATATTCCGGCTACTGAAAAAGACAAATGGGTGTATCAACCCGCGAAATGGAGAAGGGAATACGAAAGGATCGCCAGGGGATCTTCTGTTGTTTCGGCAACCAACATGCCCCTCTTACGCTATGCTGATATATTGCTGATGTTTGCTGAAGCAGAAAATGCACTTAACGGCCCCACCGCTGAGGCGATAGCAGCAGTCAACCAGGTAAGGGAAAGAGCATGGTCGTCGGGAGTGAAAACGGTTGCCGTGACCAGTGGCGGATCCGGCTACACCAGCGAGCCCACAGTAACTTTCACCGGCGGCGAAGATGGCCAGGATGCAACGGGAAAAGCCACTGTTGAAGGCGGAGTAGTCACGGCCATCACGTTGGATCGCGACAGCTCGGGCTTCACATTTTATAAGGAAGGTAAATATTCAACTCCCCCGATAATCACTATAACAGGTGGCGGAGGCACCGGCGCCACAGCAACGGCTACCATTTATGATGTTCACGAAGGCGATGTTACTGCTTCTCAGTCGGCATCTAAGGAAGCGTTTCTTTCTTTTATCCAGGATGAAAGAATGAGAGAGTTCAATATGGAGGGACTGCGTAAGGGCGATTTACTAAGGTGGGGTATATTTTTAGAGGTTAATCAGAATATGGCAAACCTTGCGCAGCAGGATTCTCCGGGTTCAGCATTCGTTTTGTCGTTCGCACGAGTAACAGCGAGGGATCTGTTAATGCCTATACCCGACAAGGAAATGACCAACAATCAGCTAATGACCCAAAACGCCGGCTGGTAATAATTAATAATCAAATAACTACATAACATGAAATTCAGATGTTACATTATATTATCAGCACTGTTTGTAATGGCATCGTGCTCGAAGGAGCTGGATGTAAAAGAGGCTCCTGATTTTGCGGTAACTGCTGAAGCCGACACTTATAAAGCAGGCGATCCGGTTAAGTTCCAGATCCAGGGAAGCGCCGATGTTATCTCATTTTATTCAGGCGAAATGTTGCACGACTATGCCTTTAAAGACGGAAGGGAAGTTGATGTTTCGGGAAAAGGTGTCACGCTAACTTTTAAAAACGGCGTTGCACCCGGTAATCCTCCCGGCACGCAAGCCGATCAACTCTCGATCCTTGTTTCTACAGACTTTGCCGGTGACTATGATGATTTGGCGAGCGTGAAAGCAGCCACCTGGACAGATATCACCAGCAGCTTTACACTTGCTACCGGTGCGGCTTTGGTGGCATCCGATACAGTGGATGTGTCGAACTTTGTGGTGGCGGGAAAGCCGGTGTATTTTGCATTCAAATATCTTAACAGGCCACAGGTGGCGAATGGATTTGGCATGCAGTGGCTCATTGAAAGCTTCATGCTGAACAGTAAGGATACGTTGAGTACCGGCGCGCCAATTACCATTGCCGACCAGATTCATGCAGGTTTCAGGATCGTGGATCAGTACCCCGACGATGCACCGGCAAGATCGCAGGTTACTGCCACGAGGGTAACTTTATACGGACCGGCTTATAAAGATCCGAATGATCCCATCTTTGACCCCAACAACCCGATCTTTGATCCGGAGAATCCCATCTACAACCCCGATAGCGCGGCATATGTTCCTTCCGCTGTGTTACCGGAATATGTACCCTATGATCCGAACAGTCCATACAACGATCCGCTAAGTGAAAACTGGGCAGTGTCGGGACCCATTACCCTGGGCACAGTCAATTTGGGCGCGGACTGGGCAGTTGCCGTACGGTCATCTGTTTATGCGGCAAAGCCTGCTGAATATACTTATACATATAAAACACCAGGAACCTACAAGGCTTATTTTGTTGCTTCCAATAATACAATAGATGGAAGTGAACAGATAGTTAAGGAAGTGAATATTACGATCACTCCCTGATGACTTGGGGACGTGCTTTTAAAACATTGACATTAAAAAATTATCTCAACACAACCCGGAAAACAGTTTGGTGTTACACTCAGTTTTACATGACGGTCAAAAGGCTGTTGCAGCGCATTTGATCACGCTGGTTTTTTCTCTTGCCTTAGCTGTTCCTGTGGTTTCCCAGGATTTGGGTAATGGTTTTTTTGATCATGGCGTGGTGGCGCCGATCAGTAGCCCGAGAGGTGTTGTTGCTACCGTTGATGGCAATGGAAGGAACGTGGTGCTGGTATGGTTGTTTGATCATCGCGGCGGTTATGCCCTGTTGATGATTGATGCCGAAACCGGCAAAAGCGAACAATTCAAAACACCGTTTGCGTTGGATGTTCCCTACGGCGACGTTCCCTATTCTTCGGTGCTTTCCGGCGCGAACAAATACTATACGCTGTTCAATGGTCATTTTGCAGAGTTTGATCCCGTTAAGCGCGCATTTACTTTCAGCAGCGAAACCAAGCCCAGGATGGCCATGGGGATGACCGAAGACGACAAGGGAGTTATTTGGGCGGTTACCTATCCCAATAGCGGCCTGGTTTCCTTTGATCCCACAACACGGCAATTCAGGGACTATGGTTATCTGTACGAGCAGAACTGGCGGCAGTACCCAAGGTACCTCGCAGCAGACAATGCAGGTTGGATCTATTTTGCGCTGGGCAACACGGCCAGCCAGATCATGGCTGTTGATCCTGTTTCAGGGAAGGCAACACCTATGTTGGAAGAATCGGAGCGCAAGCGGGGTTCTGCATATCTCTACCGCGATGTGAATGGAAAAGTTTACGGGCAACCGTTGCGCGACAGTAGTGTGGACTGGTATGAATTTTACCAGGGAAGGCGGCGCAAAACAGGCAGACAACATTCTCTTCATCCGAAATCCATCATCACAGGCAGCCAGGGGCTTTTCCATCGCCACTTCCCCGATGGTAAGAAGATCGGCACGCTGGATTTGTTTGACCGGATACTCATTGTGGAAGACCCAAAAACAAATTCCGAAAAGAAAGTAAACATTCATTACACCAGCGACGGCGCCATAGTAATGGGAGCAGGCGCTTCGCCCAAAGGCAGTATTGTAGGTGGTACTGCCTTTCCTATGCGATTTTTTGAATACGATCCAAAAACCAACAAGCTAACGAATAGTGAAGCAGTGGGCCAGTTCAATGCGGTGGCAAGCCAGGGCGACCGATTTTATTTCGGTGTATATCCACAGGGTGCGCTGATCGAATGGGATCCGTGGAAACCCTGGACCAATACAAAAAAGGGAGAAGAGACTAATCCGCTATTGCTGGCGGATGCAGATCCTGTCATTCACAGGCCATCACGCATTTTTGCGTATCCGGATAATAGAACCATCATCATGAGCGGCACGCCGGAATATGGCTATACAGGCGGGGGATTGCTATTCTGGGATCGCAGAAAAAAAATGCGGACCGTGCTGCCGGACAGTGCTGTTATCCGCGATCAGTCCACGATGAGTATGGTGGCGATACCGGGGGGAAGGCTTTTGGGAGGAACTACCACCGCTCCCGGTACAGGTGGTGAAAAGAAAGCAACGGAGGCTGAGGTATATATTATGGATATGGACTCGAAGCGCTTAGCGTGGCACACAGCGTTGATCCCCGACGTACAAACCTACAGTGACATGTGCGTTGGCCGGGATGGATTGGTTTACGGAATAGCCGACTATAAGACGTTATTCGTTTTTGATCCGGTGAAACGGAAGATTATTCACCAGGAGGATGTAGAGGTCCGTTTCGGAAGGACAACCGCAGCGCAGTCACCGCGAATTTTTATTTCGGGGCCTAAAAAGGAAATCTATATTCTTTTTGGAAAAGGCATTGTGCGGATCGAACCCGGTTCGTTCAATATGACCATGATAGCAGAATCGCCTGTTCCGATCAATGCAGGAGGAGATTACCTCGACGGCCGCATTTACTTTGTGAGCGGATCTCATCTTTACAGCTATAGTCTTAAGTAAGGCAATCCCTGTTCTAAACAGACTTGAGCTTGTCCCTGTTTTCATACACCTTCATGATGGCGTTGATGATGTTGTCCATCTCTTCCCTGCTTGCCAGCAATGCTCCCGATCCCCAGAACGATACCATCGTCTCATCAGTAATTCTATCGCAAATGGGCAGGCGCATGCTTTCCTGGAATGCTTTCAGCCGCGAGGCGGAGTACATCGCTTTGTAACTTTTCAGTCCTACGATGTGATTCACCCACGGTTCACGATGCAGGCCGGTTTTGATATACGAGCCCAGGGGTATTCCTTCGGCTGCTACTGCCTTTAAAAATTTACCGCGTTCCACACCATTGAAATGATCTTTGTGATACGTCATGCCATAATGATAGTATGCGCCGCTCTCTGTTCCGGGGTAATGCTTCTGAGGAGTCAAACCAGCAAAATCCTTCAAGCGCGAAGTGAGGTAATTCGCGTTGTCATTGCGCGTTTGAAAACGTTCTTTAATGCCCGGAGATTGTCCCATCAGAATCGCTCCCTCAAACTCATTCATGCGATTTTTAGGACCGATCGTTTCATTGCTGCCTTTACGGGAGGTGCCGTGGTTTTGTACAGTATAACACTCATCCATCAACGCCTGATCATTGCCCACCACTGCTCCTCCTTCACCACAAGCTATCGGCTTGCTGGCCTGGAAGCTGAAGCACCCAAGATCGCCAATCGTTCCTAATCCTTTTCCCTGGTAGCGCGCCAGCGGACCCTGACACGCATCTTCTATTACTTTCAGGTTGTGCTTCTTTGCAATAGACATGATGCGTTCCATATTAGCGGCCACACCGAAAATATGAACGGGCATAATTGCCTTTGTATTTTTGTTGATCCTTTTTTCCACTTCATCGGGATCGAGTTGATAGGAATCGGGATCCAGGTCCACCAGCACGGGAAGAGCCCTGCTGGTGAGTATAGATGAGATGGTGCCCATGTCTGTATAAGGAGAAGTGATCACTTCATCACCCGGGCCGATGCCCAAGGCTTCTACACAAGTGCTTAACGCCTGCGTTCCCGCACCGGTGCCAACACAATAATTTGCGCCAATCAATGCGGCGAATTCTTTTTCAAATGTGGGAACGGTGCCGTTCGGCGATTGTATTCGGCTCCATTTTCCACTCTTTGTTGTCTTGACAATAGCATCTACCACTTTGTCATCGATATACGGCCACGACGGACCAATTGGACCTGCAGCTCGTATGGGTGTTCCACCCAAAGCTGCAAGCTTGCCCTGGGTCTTATTCAAAATCGTTATACCGGATGCGCGGCTTTGAAATGGGCCTGTTATCGCCGTAGCTACTGTCGCTGCCGCTACCGATCCTATAAAATTCCGACGCGTAAAATTTCTTTTCTTTTTCATGTTTGTTCTGTTTTATGGTACGTATTGCACCTGGTTCCTGACTTTAGTTCCAGCCTGGGTTCTGAACCAATGCGGGATTCAATAGAAGCTGATCTTTTGGTATGGCATTAAGGTAATCGCGGCCGATTTTAAAACCATAACCGGAAGGAAGCTTTTCCTGATAAGGGTCAAGAAACCCGTTCGCGTCAACCGGGTAAGGATTAACGGAAAGCTGAGAAGCCTTAAAACCGTGAGGCCTTTTGCCAACAATCAGTTCATCTGCAGCGGCCCAGCGCATGATATCATCAAACCGGAATCCTTCTGCTGCAAGTTCAACCCGCCGTTCGCGCCTCACCTCATTAATGATGGGAGATAAAGTTGGGAAATCCCAGTCAGGATCTACAGTTATTGCTGAAAGTATCAAATTGGGCATGCCAACTCTGTCCCTGAGTATTTTTATCGACTTGTCAATATCAGCCTGGTCTATCGTACCCAATTCGGCTTTGGCCTCAGCGAAATTGAGCAATACTTCCCCATACCTGTAAACGATGCCAGGTGTTTCTTCATATTGAGGGATTTGGTATATTTCACGGTTATCGTAGCCTTTCCGAAGTACATATCCACTTGGAGAGTATTGTTCTACGCCCTGGTTGAGAATGGCATACAGCGCATCATAATTTGTTATTGTGCCATCTGCTTTAATAGTCCAGGGCTGACCAGGCGTACCGAACGTCTGAAAGTATCTCGGATCCCGGTTTTGCATTTCGAGCCCGATGTTGGTATAGCCCTGAAAAAGTGAACTGGCAGATATGGGTTTGCCATCAGTGCACAAATATGCATCGGCCAGCTCTTTTGTCTCGGAATGTTCATTAGGTGTACGCTGACGGTAATTTCGGTCCCTGGTAAATACCCCTTCACCCTTTCCCAGTCCATTGTCATAGCTTCTCCAAAACATTACCTCCATATTTCCTGCGTAGCTTCGTTGCCTGGAAAACAGGTCATAATAATCCGTGTTTGGCGAGCCTGTAGAATAAATATTATACACACCCGATTCCATAATTTTTGTGGTAGCTTCAACCGCTTTATTAAAGTATTTATCAGGCTGAGCGTTGGCTACACCAAATGGGTCACCGGCATGATATTTTTCCCAGGTGCCTTCATAGAGTGCAACCCTGCTTTGAATGAGAAGAGCCATCCATTTATTAACCCGCGACGCACCGTCAGTTTTTTCTGCCTGCAGATATAAAGCCGCTGAATCGAGATCCGCGATGATGTTGTCTGCAACAACGTTTCTCGGATCTCTTTGTTTAAGAAGTTCTGGCGATTCGGTTCCGAGTACTGTTGTAAACCATGGAATGTCTCCCCAGCCCTGCAAGAGATCAAAATAAATAACCGCCCTGAAAAAGAAAGCTTCGCCTACATATTGCTTATAATCGTCAAAAGCGGCATTTTCTTCAACCCGTTTGTAATTGTCAAAGAAATAGTTCACATTTCTCACCCTGCTAAAGCCAATCGAATCAGCGCCATCTAAAGTGCGCGTTCCCGCGAGCCTCGCATTAAAATTAGTTGACACAGCATTATCCGAATTAAAATCTGAGCCGTAGTTGGCCACAATTGGAAATGAGGCGCTGGTATAAAATTGATTTACATACGTCTGGAGATCTTTAGGGCTTTTAAAATAATCTGATGCGCCAACCTGGTCGAGAGGTTTTCGGTCTAAAAAATTCTTTTCGCACGCACTGAGCAGCACAAGTACAAACGCTCCTATGAGTAGCTTTATATTTTTCATGACTTTTTTGATTTAGAATGTGAGGTTTACCCCAACGGTTAAGGTTGCCGACATCGGATAAAAAGAACCATTATTATTATAGCCTTCTTCTCCTACGATAGTCTGCTCAGGATCCACGTCTTTTGGCAAGCTTTTTATCGTTACCAGGTTTCCTCCTGAAACAAAGATCCTTGCTCTTCGAATGGCTGCCTTTTGGGAAATATTCGCCGGAAGTGTGTATCCAAGCTGGATATTTCTTAACCGCAAATAAGCTGCATTCAGTATATACCTGGTTTGAGGTTCCCTGTTTTTTAAAGTTTCATTGCTGAAATAAGGTTTGGGAAAATAAGCGTCGGTATTCGGCCCCAGGATATTTGTTTCATCCGCGGGACGCCAATAGTCTAAAACGGGTGCGCCTGTAAATACGGCAGAATTGGCCCACGAATTAGTGAGGCCCCAAAAGGTATTAACGCCAAATCCCGGAAGATAATCCTGTTGTAAACTTCCGGACCAGTTCATATTAAAATCCAAACCCTTCCAATTAAACCCTGCTGCAATACCAATATTGTAGCGTGGGGTACTATTGCCAATAACTTTTAAATCACCATGATCAGCCAGCGTACGCACGCCCTCAGTAATCCTACCATCTCCGTTGAGATCGATATATTTCATATCGCCCGGTCCCCAATTTGGATATAACGCCGTCTGGTCCGGTATCTTTTCATCCGGTGTTTGAATTAATCCATCGGTAACAAAACCCCAAATTTCACCCACTTCTTTTCCATTATACCAATCATCAATAAATCCACTTTCATTTCTGTATTTCAGGATTTTGGATTTATTATCCCCGATACTTATTTGTGCATTGTATGAAAAGTCAGATCCAATCCTGTCGTTCCAGTTCAATATCAGTTCAAATCCTTTGGTTGATAACGAAGCATTATTAGCGGTTGGCGTACCTGTGCCTAAAGTATAGGGGAGAGTCGCCTGCGGACCAAACATGTTGGTTGTTTTCCTGTCGAACACATCCAAAGTCAGGCTTAAGCGATTGCGAAGGAACGAAGCATCAATGCCAATGTTAGCCATTGTTATGGTTTCCCATGTTAAATTCTCACTGAGGATGTTCGGTGTTAAGGCGTACGGCGGCCGCGCGCTATTGATTATCCATGGGGTTTCCGGATTAACAGTTACAGTGGGTATGTACAGGTAGTTGGCAACATTTTGGTTGCCCAATGAACCATAAGAACCTCTTATTTTTAACTGGTTGATATAGGGCTCGATCGCATCCCAGAAATTTTCTCTCGAGATTTGATATCCGGCAGAAGCCGATGGAAAAAATCCCCACCTTGAATCCGGCGCGAACCTGGACGACCCGTTGTAACGTGCGCTAAATTCCAACAAGTATTTTTCTTTATAATTATAATTGAACCGGCCAAAAACCCCTTGCGTTGCCCACTCATATTTCGAATCCTTAAGTGTTGCTGCTCCGAGTGCAGTAGTTATGGATGGCACCGACTCTGAGATTAAACTCTCTTTTCTTCCATATAATGATGTAAAGGATTTTTTCTCCTGTTCATAGCCGGCGAGCAATTTCAGGTAATGGTTACCCAGTTTCCTTTCATAAGAAGTAACCACGTTTGCCAATGAATAGGGGGAATGGGAAAGTGTCGATTCGTATGCGCTATTGGGT
>CBIGXK010000126.1:0-9793 GCA_966193805.1 uncultured bacterium
AACGGACTCATCCATTTGAGTATCCCCCTCGTTGGTGGAAGGGGTCAGCGAACGATCATAAGGGAGGTGAAGATTCTTACATCGGAGAATTGGCAGGCGAGACACTGGAAAACGATAACCTCGGTGTTCAACAAGTCGCCCTGGTTCGAACATTACCGCGACGACCTGGAGAAGTTGTACAACCGGCCGTTTCGTTTTCTCGTCGATTGGAACCTGGCCTGTTTTACGTGGATGGCAGACAAAATGTCAATCAACACTCCTTATTCCCTGAGCGAGAAACGTGTGGATAGTTCGTCGTTCGATGAAGCGGAAAAGGCAGAAGATTGGCGCAACCGCTTAAGACCGTCGACTATCGGCGAAATGGAGACGCCCATAAAAAGATACCCCCAGGTGTTCGAAGACAGGAACGGTTTCGTTCCAAATCTTTCTATCCTCGACTACCTCTTTTGCGCAGGCAACAGGCTGAATAAAAATTAGAGGGAGATGGTGGACCTTGTACTGTCGACCGGAAAATAGAAGGTTGACTCGGGCACATAAGGCAGCGGCCGGTCGCTGCTTACCGGCTTCGGGGCATCAGCACTCGGACGCTCGATAAAGGTGAATTCAACCACGCTTGGAGCACTTACAAAATTGATCACCACCCGGGCCGGTTGGGGTTGTTTGGGAATCACCGGCAGCACCAGAGTTTTTTGCTCAGCTTTCGCCACAGGCTCTGGCGTTATGTTACGCTCTATTTCAACTTTTTTTTCTTGTTTTTTCTCAGCAACCGGCGGCGGACTCAGGATAACGGTGGTTTGGGTCATGTACACGCCGGGCGGAGCAGCAGTGCCGTTATTGTCCGGCTTCACCGGCACATCCGGAGAAGCGGTTGCATTGGGCGACGGCAGCACGGGTGTATCGGGTTGTTGATTGCCAAAAAATGCTACGGTAAGGCACAAAAAAAAGGTAAACAGAGGTTTCATTACCGAAGACCGGCTAGCTTCGTTCTTGAGCATTCTCCTGATACGATGGAGCAAAATTTTTTTTCCTGGTCCGGTCGCGGCGATCACCAGGTTGCTCAGGTCCGGGTGGTTTCTTCCTAAAAGGTACAGCGCCTGAGAATAGTCCCATGCATTAAAACCCATAGCGAGCACTTCGTCGTCGCAACTGTTTTCTCTTTCTTTTTTAATAATGCCGGTAATGATGCGTGCGAAGGGATTAAAGAACAGCAGCACTCCTGCAAAAGATATAAACAGGTTAACCAAATAATCGTTTCTTTTAATATGAAATAGTTCGTGGGCAATTACGGCTTCAAGCTGTGAGAGGCTGAGGTTGTTGACCGCAGCAACCGGCAACAGAATTAAAGGTTTGAAAAAGCCAACGGTCATTGGAGTCACCGCTTTTTCCGACAGCCAAAGGGCGACTTTTTTAGAAATTCCCGCAGCATCGTATAGGCCTTGCAGGCGTTCCTTTATTTGTTGCGGCACGGGCCTGAAAGAACTCCCGAGCCTCGTTTTATTGAGCCATAAACGGAAAAGCAGAATAAGTGAATATGCACCCACCGAAAGCAAATACAAAAAAGAAAGCGCGGGAATTGCTGAGTCCAGGTAGCGCCAGTTGTCGAGCGCATTGCCGATGCCGTCCTTGAAAAACCAGGAGAGGCTGTACAAACTCTGATCATTGAGGGCGTTGTAATAGTTGAGGCCAAGCGTAAGCACGAACCATGTGGTGCCGCCGGCCAATGCCAATAGTGACAGGCTGTGCCGTACCGATGCAGAAAATTTTTTACCGTTAAGCGTTAGGAGAATGTAAACGATCCAGAGTGAGCCCATCTGCCAGAGACTGTCCAGCAGCGACCAACCTAATGCCTCAAGGAATGAAGATTGGTAAATATGGCTCATGGATTACTGGTTTTTCATTTCCGTCAAAATTTTTTGAATTTCTTCCAATTCATCCGGCGATGCCTTGTGGTTACCCAGTGCCTGGATCACCAGTTCTGTTGCAGAGCCGCCAAATAATGAATTGATCATTTTTCCCAGCAGGTGCCGTTGTGTTTTTTCCCTGCTTACTGCAGGTTGATAGATGTGCGTTTTAATGGAATCGTCGCGCTTCACCAATCCTTTTTCATTCATGATCTGCATGAGTTTTAGGGTGGTGGTGTAGCCGGCTTCCTTTGTTTTCGAAAGTTCTTCGTGCACCTCCCGCACGCTGGCCATTCCTTTTGACCAGAGCACCTGGAGGATCTCCAGTTCACTTTCAGTTGGTTTAATATATTTTATCGAGGACATAGAGGGCGGTTTGAATCAAACTTACGATATATTTCGTAAAAGAAATGTAAAAATGGGAGTGGGGAGTGGGGACAAAAAAAATTCCGCCATTTGGCGGAACTTTTAATTATTTAAACACTACACTACCTACTACCTACTACCCACTACCTACTCCCTGCTGCCTCCACTACCTCCGTCTTCACATCCTGCTTCTTCTGCACCACGTGCGTGTTATCTCCATACAATGAAGCGAGAGTAGGTGCTATCACCAATGAAACGATGGACATCAATTTAATCAGGATATTCATCGACGGGCCGGAAGTGTCTTTGAAGGGATCGCCAACGGTGTCGCCGGTTACAGCGGCCTTGTGCGGATCGCTTCCTTTTTTATATGTCTGCCCATTAATATCGACTCCTTTTTCAAAGGATTTTTTTGCATTGTCCCACGCGCCACCGGCGTTATTCTGAAACATGCCCATCAGCACACCGGAAACTGTGGCGCCGGCGAGAAATCCGCCGAGTGCTTCGGGCCCAAGCAGAAATCCAATGATGAGCGGAGAAAGAATCGCAATGGCACCCGGCAGCATCATCTTTTTAATCGAGGCCTCAGTAGAGATGGCCACACATTTATCGTATTCCGGTTTACCCGTTCCTTCCATAATGCCTGCAATGGTCCTGAACTGGCGGCGCACCTCTTCTACCATGGCCATGGCAGCCTGTCCAACGGCGCGAATGGCCAATGAAGAAAATATGAATGGTATCATGCCGCCAATGAAAAGGCTGGCGAGTACTTTAGCTTTATAAATGTCGATGCCGGTCATTTCAAACCCATTGTGGTTGATCACACCCACGTAAGCGGCAAATAACGCAAGGGCAGTAAGCGCTGCTGAAGCGATGGCGAATCCCTTGCCTGTTGCAGCAGTTGTATTGCCGACGGCGTCGAGCACGTCTGTTTTTTCTCTCACCTCTTTCGGCAGTTCGCTCATTTCTGCAATACCACCGGCATTGTCGGCAATGGGGCCGAAGGCATCGATCGCCAGTTGCATTGCGGTTGTGGCCATCATACCGGCTGCTGCTATCGCAACACCGTACAGGCCCGCACATTCGTACGAACCCCAGATACCGGCTGCAAGAACGAGGATGGGCACAAATGTGCTTTCCATGCCCACGGCCAATCCGCCGATAACGTTGGTGGCATGGCCGGTTCCCGATTGCCTCACGATGCTGAGCACGGGGCGCTTACCCATGGCCGTGTAGTATTCGGTGATGATGCTCATCAGCGTACCCACGCCAAGACCCACGCCTATTGCACCCAGAACTCCCCACTTGGTGAATTCAAGGTTGCGCAGCACCATTGTTTCGGGAAGAATATAATATACGAGACCGATGCAGGCAAGAGCCGTCAGGATGATCGACCCCCAGTTACCCATGTTCAACGCCTTCTGCACGTTTGCCGTGTTAACGCCGGCACTTTCGCTGATTTTTACGAAGAACGTTCCGATGATTGAAAAAATAATTCCCACACCGGCTATCAGCATCGGCAGCAGGATGGGAGCGAGGCCCCCGAATGCATCGACCGATTTCGTTTCCTGTCCCAGTACCATCGTGGCAAGCACCGTTGCTACGTACGATCCGAAAAGGTCGGCGCCCATTCCCGCAACGTCACCAACGTTGTCGCCAACGTTATCGGCGATGGTAGCGGGGTTTCTTGGATCGTCTTCCGGTATGCCGGCTTCAACTTTTCCGACGAGGTCGGCGCCCACGTCTGCGGCCTTGGTATAAATACCGCCGCCCACGCGTGCAAACAAGGCTATAGATTCTGCGCCGAGCGAAAAGCCGGTGAGCACCTCGATGGTTCTTACCATTTCAGGTGAATCGACAGCCGCTTCCGGAGCGAATATTGCTTTAAGGATGATGAAAAGTCCACCGAGACCGAGCACTGCAAGTCCCGCAACACCGAGGCCCATTACGGACCCACCGGTGAAGGACACGGCCAGCGCTTTTTTAAGGCTGGTGCGTGCGGCATGGGCCGTGCGTACATTGGCCTTTGTGGCGATGCGCATGCCTATATAACCGGCAAGGGCACTGAAGAATGCGCCCATGATAAAAGAAACGGCAATGGCCCAATGTGAATTGGGATTGCGTGTGCCCATAAACGCAAGAAGCACCGCAGCTATGATCACAAAATATGTAAGGATCTTCCATTCTGCCCTGAGAAACGCCATAGCTCCTTCAGCAATGTAATTGCTGATTTCTTTCATACGGCCGGTTCCTGCGTCCTGTTTTGATACCCAACTGAATTTGATTAAAGTGTAGAGCAAGCCAATGGCCCCCATCAACGGAACCCAATAGATCAGATTGTCCATAAACAGTATTTCGTATTCAAATTTTAAGGGGGCAAAAATAGGGTAAAAGGTTGATGAGCCTTACTTTTTCTTCTTAAATGGATTGAGGTTTTCGATGAGACCCTTGCCCGATTCTTTCAACCTGTCGGCCGCATTTTCAGGCTTATTTTTTGACGAATCTGTCGTCGTGGAGTCCTTTTTTCCGAAAAGCTGGTCCTTCAGCCTGCTCGATACCTCGCTCACGGCCTGTTTCCTGAGCGACTGAAGCGTATCTTTCACCACTTGCTTCGAGCTGTCGATCTTCGTCTTCGCAAAATCGGTGGCCTGCTCCTTTAATTCGTCCGCGAGTTTCGTGGCCGATTCTTTCAGGTCGAGATTGATCTGCGGATCGCTGATCGTTCCCAGCATTTTTACGTTTACGTTCACCGTTTCACCCAGTTTAACAGGCACACCTTTATCCGATACCTTCGCCGCCAGGCTGTTGATGACCTCATTGCCTTTCGTTCCCAGCATCGAACGCGGAACTTTCATATGTATGGCGTAGTCGAGCGACTGGTCAAAACCGTGCGTGCCGCCAATCTCCATTTCTATATTGGCAACGGTAACTTTGAACGGTTGCACAAATACTTTACCCTGGCTGAATTCGAAATGCTCACGCACCTCGCGCAGCGAAACATTTTTGAGCTCATTGATGTTCAGGCGGTCGGCGAGTTTTTCAAGTGGTTTGAATTTTTGCAGTAAACCCTGCACGAGAAAAATATTTCCTTCCCCCGTTAACGTTGTCAGGTCGGGAAACATATTTTCTCCCAACAAGCCCGTCATGTTCAGTTTAGAAGAAAGCTTGCCGCCCAGGAATTTGCCGATGGGCATCAGTTTTTGAACGGTCACGAATGTGTTGAAGGTTTGCTGTACGTCGAGATCCTTCACATCATACGTAAGTGCGATGGCCGGTTTCTGTTTATTGACGCGGGTGGAATAGGAGCCGCTTACAGCAAGTGTGCCGCCGAGTGCGTTTCCTTTTACATTGTCGAGCTTCACGGCTTCATCTGCCAGGTGAAGTGTGCCGCTCACGTCTTTCATCACCAGTTTGTCATAGGTAACCTGGCCCGCCTGTGCGTTTAAGGCGAGGTCGAGGTTGGCGGGTACAATAAACGGTTCCGTTGTTGTGGTATCCGATGATGTGGTATCGGTTCCCATCCAGTCGTTTACATTCAGTTTATCGGCTTTTACATTCACTTCACCATTGAGCGGCTGGTTTTTCAGCGCATAAGCAAGAAGGTTATTAACATATCCGTTTGCCGAAAAATTAGTATTAAGATATGACCCCGCTGCTTCGTTCAGCGTTACGTTTTTTGGCGTGAAGGTCATCAGTAATTTTTGCAGTGCCACACCACCTGGGTAATCTTTCGAAACATAAGAAAATCCGTTCAGCGCGATGGTGCCCGCTGCGTAAAATTTGTCGAACTGCTGTTTCTGAGCCGCTTCCACCGAACCTTTCGCATTCACGTCTGCGTTCAATGTGCCTTTTATGTCGGTTCCCTTATCGAGTTTCACCATCCTTGTGATCTGCGAAAGGTCGAGCTTTCCTTTTGCCGCGGCATCTACCCACATGTTTGAAATGGGCGTTTTCATCAGCAACCGGAAATCGAACGGCTCGTTTTCCATTTCGAGATGTGCCTTTGGAATATCCACCACCGTATGATCGGTTACCCCATCGGGGTTATCCACTTTCATGGCGAGGTTGATATTTTTTACCGGCGCAGGAAGATCGGGGTATTTAAAATATCCATCGCTTACATTGAGGTTGATATTGTAAGCCGGTATTTTAGTGGGGGAGTAGGTGCCGTTTACTTTACCGTTAAATACTGCTTTCCCTTTCGTTTGCACCTTCGCAAAATCTTTTTGATAAATTACCGGGATAAGCGAGAGGATGTTTTTGAAATCGGTGGAAGGCGCATTAAAACTGATGTCCATGTTGTAGGTGCTGTCGTTCACCAACTGGAAGAAACCTTCCGTTGCTATCTTCAGCTCGTTCAGTGCAATTTCACCGGTTTTAAATGTGTATTTGGATATTTTATTATCGACCTGGATATCGGCATCAATTTTAGTTTTTGTATCCGCCAGGTACGGAATCGTGCCCATCACAAAGTTCACCGCGTCTGCAGAAGTTTTTGTTGACAGCGTAAAATTATCGGCGGTAAAGTCGCCGCTGCCTTCGTGGTGCAGTCCGGCAATTTCAGCGCTCATGTCGCCGGCCGAATCAACATAAGAAATGTATCCGTCGTTGATAGAATAGTTTTTAAGCTCCATATTGAAGGGCTCTTCTTCCGTGCTGGTGGAAGTGGTTGTGTCGGGCTTCATGATATCCCAGTTCGCCGATCCGTCTTTGGCAACGATGGCATGTATGCGAGGCTTATTGACGGCCACCGAATAAATGGTCATTTTGTCGCCCCTGATCACGCTCATGAGATTAAGCGCCGCATCAATGTTGTTTGCTGCAAGAAGTGTATCGGAAGAAAACTTTCCGGTTCCGATTACCTGCAATTTTTCTATGGCCACTGAAATACGCGGGAACCTCCTGATCAGTGAAAGGTCGATATCAGCGAAATCAACCTGCGCGTTAATATTTTTATTGATCTCTGTTTTTACGACCTGGATAATCTTGTCCCTGAACAGAAAAGGCAGCGTGAAGAGGATGATAAAAATTACCAATACTGTTATCCCGGTAATCTTGAGGAATTTCTTCATAGATGGATATTTAAATTTTAGAGGCGCACGTGCTCGGGGCTCCTGTCTTCATGTCTTTGCCCTGCAAGTGCCTTCAACGAATGAATACATACATTTAGTTCATAACCAATTAATAAAATCAGCGAATTTATGTATAACAGGAACATAAGTATCAATATCGTGCCTATCGATCCATATACCTTGTTATAAGTGCCGAATTTATTGACCCAAAACGAAAAGGCAAAAGTTGACAGCACCACGAGAAATGTTGCAAATATTGCACCCGGAGAGGCCAGTTTCCACCGTTTTGTGATAGCCGGCGCATATTTGTATATGTAGCCGATGGAGAAAAGGATCAGCAAAA
Source organism: uncultured bacterium (assembly GCA_966193805.1). Lineage (GTDB taxonomy): Bacteria > Bacteroidota > Bacteroidia > Chitinophagales > Chitinophagaceae > Flavitalea. The sequence continues at coordinate 7,683 of CBIGXK010000126.1, forward strand.
TGATGATGACCCACCTTACCGAATGAATCAGTTGCCGCACGAAAACATTCGTGATATCCATTATTCTCATCAGGTACCCAAACAAAGTACCCTGCGTTACCAGCAGGGTGATTGTCGCCATCAGGATGACGATCAGCATCGTGGTAAGCTTGATGGCCGTCCACCTGTCGCCAAAAAATCCTCTTTCCTTGTGTTGATGCAGCGACCTGTTAAAGGAGCGCATAATTCCCATCACCGCATTAGATGCATAAAATACGGCAAGCAAAAAACCGACGGAAAGTAATCCCGAGCGGGGAGTATTTAAGAAATCATTAAGAAAAGTCGCTACGAGGCCGTAGGTTTTTTCGTCGGGTGCGATCATCTTAAAAAGATCGAGCAACTCGATGGTGATCTCCCGTGAAATGGGCATGTAGGGGATGAGTGTACACAGGAAGATCGTTGCGGCGGGTATCGCCATCAGGAAATTGAAGGATATGGCCGCGGCCCGGTCGTTCAATCCCACTTTATTCATCTGGTGCACGAAGAAGATCGCCACATCGTACAGGGGTACTCCTTCAAACCCCGGGAGGATGATCTGCTTGCTTTTCGACCGGATGTATTTAGCAAGCGGCGTGTTTACTATAAATGTTTCCAGTTTATTCATCGCCAACTTCTGCGCCTGCCGATTTGCGTCTTTTTTTTTCTTCCTGGTTGAGCGCCTCGCGGTATTCGCGCGCGTATTTTAAATGTTCCTTGTAACTCGAGGTAAATACGTGTCCCTTCGAAAAATCCTTCTTTGCCACAAAAAACAAGTAATCTGTTTTTGGTGCGTTCAGCACCTCGTCCAGCGTCGTCAGTGTGGGCGTGCAGATAGGGCCCGGTGGCAGGCCCTTGTTCCGGTACGTATTGTAAGCCGACTCGATCGCCAGGTGTTTCGCATAAATTCTTTTCAATCCAAAATCGCGCAGCGCAAATTTGATGGTTGGATCCGCGCCCAACGGGATGTTCCTGGCAAGACGGTTGATGTAAACGCTCGCCATCAATCCTTTTTCGGGATCGTAATTCGTTTCTTCTTCTATGATGGATGCCAGGACGTAAGCGGTCGTGGGGTTGAGTCCCTGCGCCTCAGCTTTCTTTTTTCTTTCTGCGTTCCATATTTTTTTATACTCCGCCTGCAGCTTTCTGAAAATGCCCGAGGGGGAAGCGGTCCACAGGTACCTGTAAGTATTGGGGAACACGGCGGTCATCACGGTATTGGTATCCAGGCCGAAGGTTTTCAGCGAGTCGTTGCTGTTGAGGAAGCCGAGGAACTTTGCCGAATCCGTTTCAAATTTCTTCCCGACCAGCGCCGCGAGGTTTTCTTTGGTGCGCACCTTCGTGATCACAAGGTTCACGGGCATCTGCCTGCCGTTGCGGAGCATCCGGGCGATGTTGAGCAGCCCCATTCCCTTGCGGATCTCATACTTTCCCGGCCGGATGGATCTCCATACTTTCATCTGGTTGGCCAGGAGCAGGAATGATTCGGGATTTTTGAGGAGTTTTTGATCGCGGATGGAGCGCATCACCTCATCTTTTGCAGTATGCCCCGTATGTATGTAGAGATATTTTGCTTTTTCGGGGAAAGCGGTATTTGAAAACAGGAACCTGCCCACTATCGCAATGACGATCAGTGCAATCGCTACTAACGCAAACAGGAATTTCTTTAACATAGGTTATTGATTGCTGTGTAAATAAACAAAAAACCCTGCGCAAAAGCAGGGTTTATATGAAAACATTATAAAATGGCTATTTAAGGTTGAGCGGGAGTAGGAGTGGGTTGCTGCGGCAACGCCGGTGCAGGTGTAGCGGGTGCCGGTTGCGTAGTGGTTGGCCTCAGATTAGGTTCCGCCACGGAGGTCCGGCCACCGATAAACACAGGAGAGGCGATGCTGAGAATGGCTATCAGCGCAGCCAGTACCCAGGTGCCTTTCTCAAGAACATCCGTCGTTTGCTTGACACCCATGAACTGGCTGTTGAATCCTGCAATGCTGCCGGAAAGGCCACCGCCCTTCGGGTTCTGCACGAGTATGAAAAATGAAATGATGATCGACGTGAGGATGATCAGCACCAGGAAAAATATCGCCATGTCACAC
>CBIGXK010000127.1:0-9733 GCA_966193805.1 uncultured bacterium
CTCCCCGCTCCCGTCGCCCGTCTCCTCTCTCCTGTCTCCTAATTTTGCCCTATCTTTGCACCCCCGAATAAAAAACAATCGGGATATTATTATGTCTGATAACAATATTGTTAACTCAAACGCTGAATCACAGGAGTCTCCCGTTCAGGAGGCTACAGCGACACCAAATCAACCTGTGACCGAGCAGGCTCCGAAAGTAGAGACGGCTCATGACGATTTCGACTGGAGCATTGACAAACGCAATGTCGCTTCTTACACCAGCGAAGAAAAAAAGAAATACGACGCCGTCTATGAAGGCACATTCAAAGCTGTTACCGACGGAGAACTGGTGAAAGGCATCGTGGTGGGCGTTACCAAAACAGATGTTGTGATCAATATCGGTTTCAAAAGCGATGGTCTGGTATCTCTCAATGAATTCCGTGACACGCCCAACCTGCAAACAGGTGATGAAGTGGAAGTGATGGTGGTGGAAAAAGAGGACCGTGAAGGTAATCTTAATCTCAGCCGTAAACAGGCACGTATCACACGCGCATGGGAAAGGATCGTTGAGGTGCACAAGACAGGCGAAGTCATCACCGGTACTGTTACATCAAAAACCAAAGGCGGTTTGATCGTTGACGTGTTCGGAATGGAAACGTTCCTTCCGGGTTCCCAGATCGACGTGAAACCAGTTACCGACTACGACCAGTTCGTTGGCAAGACCATGGAATTCAAAGTGGTGAAGATCAACGAAGCCATCAAGAATGCTGTGGTATCGCATAAGGCGCTTATCGAAAGCGACATCGAAGCACAGCGTGCCGAGATCATGAGCAAACTCGAAAGAGGTCAGGTACTCGAAGGTTCCATCAAGAACATTACAGACTTCGGCGCATTCATGGACCTTGGCGGTCTCGATGGTCTGCTGTACATCACCGATATCAGTTGGGGACGTATCAGCCATCCGAGCGAAGTGCTGAAACTCGACCAGAAACTGAAAGTGGTGGTACTCGACTTCGACGACGAGAAGAAGAGAATCAGCCTCGGTCTCAAGCAGCTTACACCACATCCGTGGGATATCCTTCCGGCCAATGTTACAGAAGGTTCTGTAGTGAAGGGCAAGGTGGTGAATATTGAAGATTATGGTGCGTTCCTCGAAATACTTCCTGGCGTTGAGGGTCTTGTTCACGTGAGTGAAATCACCTGGGCCAACACACCAATTAATGCAAAGGAGTTCTTCAAGCTCAACGATGAGTATGAGGCGAAGATCGTTACACTCGATAAAGACAGCCGCAAAATGAGTCTCTCCATCAAGCAAATGACGGAAGATCCATGGAGCACAATAGAAACCAAGTTCCCTGAAGGCAGCCGTCATTCAGGACTTGTCAAGAACATCACTCCCTACGGCGTGTTCGTTGAACTCAGTCCGGGCATCGGTGGCATGATCCACATCAGCGACCTGAGCTGGCTCAAGAGGTTCAACCACCCATCCGAATACACCAAAGTGGGTAACCACATTGATGTGATCATCCTGGGAATCGATAAGGACAACAGGAAACTTCAGCTCGGCCATAAACAGCTCGAAGAAGATCCCTGGAACACACTGCAGGACACCTTTGCACCCGGCACCATCCACGAAGGAACCGTTATCCGCAAGGACGACAAAGGCGCCATCGTTCAATTGCCTTATGGATTGGAGGGATTTGCTCCCAACCGCCATCTCGCAAAAGAGGACGGTAAATCGGTGAATGCAGATGAAACCGCACAGTTCATGGTGATCGAATTCGACCGCAATGAAAAACGCATCGTGGTTTCTCACGCGCGTATCTGGGAACAGGCTCGCGTAGATGAAAAAGAAACTGCGAAGAAAGAAGCACGCACCGATGCCGACAACGCCAGGAAAACTGTGAAGAATATCCAGAATAAAGTAGAGAAAGCTACGCTGGGTGATCTTGGCGCACTGGCTCAACTGAAGCAGAAATTGCAGCAGGAAGAGCAGCAGGGCGGTGAAACGAAAGAATAACCACTTATTTTGAATAGAAGAAAGCGTTCCCTTAATGGGACGCTTTTTTTTTGATCAAATTTTAATGTGATTTTCAGCGTAACCAGTAATTCCTGAAGTCCGTTTGGTAGTACTACTATTGTGCCTGCCTGCTCTATTATCTATTATTGTTACTGGTGAAAACGTTAATCTTTACCCTTCTCGCAACCGTTACCAGTATAAGCATGCAAGCGCAGATCAATGCTTATGCGAAAGTGAGTTCGATCACTTCCACAACACTTACTGTTTCGATAGCGAATGAAAGCTACGCCACGTTTTCAGCCGGCATGCATGTTATCGTGATGCAGATGCAGGATAATGTGATCGGTACAAACACCTCCGATAATTCAACCTTCGGGAATCTTTCGACACTGGCATCCGCCGGCATGTACGAAGAAGCGATCATCGCATCAGTACAAAGAACTGCCGGAAACCTTAGCCAAATAACTGTCAATAGCCCGTTGGCCAATGTGTATGTCACCGGCGCTAACAGCACTGTCCAGGTGATCAGCTTTCCGGAGCTCGGCATAAACGGGTACACCACAACAGCAAATATCAGCGCACTTGACTGGGATGGAGATGTTGGCGGCGTGGTGGCATTCAGGGTAAACGGTACATTGACATTAAATCATAATATCACGGCCGACTATGCCGGATTCAGAGGAGGAGAAAGCAATGCGGGAGATGCGGACGATTGCAATTCAACCAATTATTACCGCTATGAGCACGAAGATTATGGCAACAAGGGTGAAGGAATTTATAAATCAACCAACTCGTGGTACGCAGCAGGCAAAGGTAAGATCATCAACGGAGGTGGCGGCGGCAACAGTCATAACGGTGGAGGAGGTGGCGGCGCTAATTTTTCGGCGGGGGGCATTGGCGGAAAGGGTTGGAACTGCACGGCCAGCGGTGGATCAGGTGGCGTTTCGCTGGGCACGTATGCTTCGGCAAACAGGATATTCCTGGGTGGCGGCGGCGGATCGGGCGAAGGGAACAACAATTTTGATAATAGAGGCGGAGATGGTGGCGGTATTATCATCATCAGCGCCGACGCGATAATTACAACAGGGTCGGGCGCTTCGCTTCGTATCAGCGCCAACGGCGGAGCAGGCGGGGATGTTGGAAATGACGGAGCCGGCGCGGGCGGTGCGGGCGGATCAATTCTGTTGAACGTACAAAACTGGAGCATCAGTTCTTCAAAAACACTGAACATCACCGCCAACGGTGGCGATGGCGGTAATGTAGGTGATCCGGCGTCGCATGGCGGTGGCGGCGGTGGGGGACAGGGCATTGTACTTTTCGCATCCGCTATTCCCACATCAAATATCAACACGGCCACTTCGTTTGGAATCGGCGGCAGAAACTATTCAGGGGGCGACCGCGCCGGAAGCGGCGGCGGAACAAATAATGCGGGCATCCTGAGCAGCGGGGCGTTTACGCTTTTAACGGAGAAGATCATCTCTTTCAGAGCCTTCAGCAGCAACAATCAAATCCACCTTGCGTGGGAAGTCGAAAATGAAGCGGGGATCAACAATTATGAAGTGCAACGGCAGGCTGGTGACAGCTATGCCACTATCGGAACAGTCAGGGCCACCAGGGTGAAAAAATATGGTTTCATCGATGAGCAACCGTTGCCGGGTATAAATATTTACCGCATTAAAACAACCGGCGTCGAAAACGCACAGTATTTCAGCAGCATTGCATCTGTGAGCCGTCCGGATGGTGCACCATTCAGGATAGGCATCATGCCCAACCCGGCTTCACAACATGCCACACTGCAAATTTTTTCGCCGCGGGCCGGTGTTGCAGGCGTACATATTCTCAATATGTATGGTTCGATTGTCAACAAGAGGCAGGTGTCGTTCAATGCAGGTGAAAACAATATCATGCTGAGTGGATTGGGAGCTCTCCCTGCCGGCATTTACCAGGTATTTGTTTCTTCTTCAGGTGAAATTTCGTCTCTTCGAATGACCATTCGCGAATGATATTCTGATAATTGGTATATTGAAGCGTTGCCATCAAATAATCAGTTATGTCATCATGGGAGCGAATAAAGAATATCTCCTTGTTGAGAAAGGTTCTGTATTTTTTTATTGGAATTGTCACTTATCCGGGCCTTGTATTCGTGAATAAGCTTCGCGTTTCAGGAACTGAGCACATTAAGGGACTGCCGAAAACGAATGTATTACTGGTAAGCAATCACCAAACTTATTTTGCCGATGTGATCGCGATGCTGCACATACTCAGTGCAGTGAAATGGGGACGGGTCAACAGGCTTGGATTTCCCATCTACCTGCTCAATGCCTTTACCCGCGTGAACTATGTTGCCGCCGAAGAAACCATGAAAAAAAACTGGCTCAGCAAACTGTTTACATTAGGCGGCGCGATCACGGTGAAGAGGCCGTGGACCGGTAAGCCGTCCGAACAAAGAAAGGGCCTCGACCCATCCGATTCGAGAAAGATAGCGAGAGCGTTGGAAAAAAACTGGGTGATACAATTTCCGCAGGGAACCACCACTCCGTTTGCACCTGGCCGCAAAGGCACCGCCCATCTTATCAAACTGTGCCGGCCGATCGTTATACCTGTGGTAATTGACGGGTTCAGCGCGGCATTCGACAAAAAAGGACTGAAATTCAAAAAAAGGGGTACCGAACTTTCAGTGCAGTTCAAGGAATGTTTGCCGGTCGATTACGATGCGCCTGTTGAAGATATACTTGAACAGATAATGGTTGCCATCGGTCAGAAGCGCCTATGACATGAACAGCGCCTTCAGTTCTGTTGCGTCTCCCGGTTTCATTTTGCCGCCGAGTATCAGTCGAAGCTGGCGCCTGCGCAACGCGCCATCGTACAGTCTTTTTTCCCCTTCGGTTTCCGGGGCCACCTGCGGAACCTTCGAGGGCTTGCCGCTAAGGTCGAGCGCAACGAAAGTATAATACGCTTCGTTGCTTTTATAACGGTGCTGCAACAACGCATCTTCTCCCCACACACTGATGTGAATTTCCATGGAGGTAGTGAACGTCCGCGACACTTTTGCTTCGATATGCACCACGTTGCCGAGCTTGATCGGGTTCTCGAACGAAATATTATCGACCGACGCGGTTACGGTGGGCATCGCACAATGTTTCAGGGCGGCGAGCGCCGCGGCAATATCCATCCAGTACATGAGCCGGCCCCCCATCAGGTTGCCGAAAACATTCGTGTCGTTGGGAAGTACCAACTCGGTCATGATTACAGATGATTCTTTGGGTGTCTTCATATTTTCCTATACGTTAAATGATCTTAAATACTGATGTGCTCGCACGAGCGCAGGAAGGCGTCGTCGGCGTCGGCGCCTATGCCGGCAGCTTCCGGTGTACCGATCAAAAATCCATTGTATTGTAAACCGCCTTTCACCGGGTCGGTTGTATGGCCGAGCATACAGGTATCCATATCGTAAAAAATAACATTGGGATGGGCCACAGCAAAGTGTGCAAAGGCAGTAAGCGCCACCCTGCTTTCGAGCATGCCTCCCATCATGCACGGAATTTCGTTGGCCGCACATACCTGGTTAATTTTCACTGCTTCCCTGATGCCGCCGGATTTCGCAAACTTGATGTTCACAAAATCACATGCCTGGTTATCGATCAGGCGCTGGGCATCATGATGCGTGAACACGCTTTCATCGGCCATGATGGGCACCGGTGAAATCTTTCTAAGTGCGGGCAAATGGTGATCGTGCCAATGGCGCATGGGCTGCTCGCAAAATTGTATGTTATAGGACCCCATCGCCTGCAATGCTGTTGCGGCATCGTTGTACGACCAACCCTGGTTGGCATCGATACGCAGTATAATGTTATCGCCTGCTGCTTCCCTGATCAGCCTGACGCGTTCGATATCCTGTTCGGCATTTTTGCCGAGCTTGATCTTGATGATGCGCACACCCTTTTTGATGAAATCTTTCGCGGTGGCTGCCATGTTGCCTGGGGTATCTATGCCGATGGTGAGATCAGTTTCTACCTGTTTGTTCTCTCCTCCCAAATATTTGTAGAGTGGCATGTCTGCAGCTTTTGCGGCCAAATCGAACAGCGCCATGTCGAAAGCGCTTTTTATGGTGCTGTTGAAGGCGGTGTAGTCGTCGAGCTCATCGAGGCGGGCGTTGATATCCGTAGCCTCTTTATTTTTCCAGAGTGCGGCGAAATCCTTCGCCATTTCAAAGCAGGTGGCCTGGGTTTCGCCAACGATCATCGGAAACGCGGAACATTCTCCCACGCCATAAATATTTTCTGCCGTATGCAGGCGGATAAAAATATTCTGTGCGAAATGCATCGTTCCCGTTGCGATGGTGAACGGATGCATCGGAATGCTGAATTTCCAGATATCGGTGCGAATGATCTTCATCGTGATGTTATGGGCTGCAATTTACGTTGCCTGCCATCATTTCTGCTTTCCCTATTTTTGCGGCCTAATATTTACCTGCTGAAATGAAAGCTTACCCTCTGTCGTTCAACAACTCTGAAAACGCGTTTGCATATAAAACCGACAAAGAACTGAAAGATGCAGCGTTCCTTTTTTCCACAATGAGCCATCCGCTGCTCGTAAAATTGGGAACGAAGATCACGCCCTTTATCGTAAGGTCGGGCCTGCCCCTGAAGGGCCTCATCAAAAAAACATTATTCAACCAGTTTGTTGGGGGAGAAACGCTGGCGGAAACGGCCCGCGTGGTGGACAAACTGGAGAAGTTTGAGGTGAACGTCATTCTCGACTATGGCGTTGAAGGTAAAGAGGGCGAAGAGAGCTTTGAACGCTCATGCGATGAATTCATACGGGTTATCGACTACGCGTCGGGACAGCCAAATATTCCGTTTATCAGCATTAAGATAACCGGTTTTGCCAGGTTTGCACTGCTTGAAAAGCTGGATGCGGCCGCCAGCGGCAAAAGCGGTTATCTCGGACATGTGCACACGGAAGTGCTGAGCGAAGAAGAGCGCGAAGAGTGGGATAGAGTGGTGTTGCGCATGGAAAAAATAGTTGAGGCTGCGGCGGCAGGAAGCGTAGGCGTGCTGGTGGATGCTGAAGAAACGTGGATACAGGACCCCGTAGATGCGCTGACGATGCAGATGATGGAAAAGTATAACCGGCAGCGCGTTGTTGTGTACAATACGATCCAGTTGTACCGCAGCGACAGGCTCGATTTTCTGCACAAGAGCCTGGATGCAGCAAAGAAAAACACCTTCGTTCTCGGCGCCAAGCTGGTGCGTGGCGCGTACATGGAAAAAGAAAGGAAAAGGGCGGGGCAGATGAATTACCCTTCGCCGATTCAGCCCAATAAAGAAGCCACAGATCGCGATTACAACGAAGCGCTAAATAGTTGCCTGCAAAACATTAATGATGTGTCAACGATCGTTGCCACGCATAACGAGCACAGCAACCTGTTGGCAACGCAGCTAATGGACACGCTCGGCATAGATCGCCATCACCGCCACGTTCACTTTTCGCAATTGTATGGCATGAGCGACCAGATCACTTTCAATCTTGCGAAGGCGGGATATTCGGTAAGCAAATATCTTCCTTTCGGCCCTGTGGGCGACGTGATACCGTACCTGATGAGAAGGGCGCAGGAAAATACCGCCGTTGCGGGGCAGACAGGCAGGGAATTGGTACTGATAAAAAAAGAGATTAACAGAAGAAAGAAAAAATAATATTCTATTTTTATTCCTTTCCGGACTGCTAGCTCAGTTGGTTCAGAGCACTACTTTGACAGAGTAGGGGTCACTGGTTCGAGCCCAGTGCAGTCCACACCGGTAAACATCTTTCCTCGCGGATCATTTCCGATTTTTCAGCGTGCTATTTTCTCTTTGGCTTTGATTTGTTCCATTGACGCCTGCCCGGTTCTTTGTGCCTTTCATTGGGTTTGTATTCAGGTCCCTCGCCCAGGGATGGCGGCAACGGCAGCTTTTTTATCTCGTCTCCGATGAGATCCTCGATACCCTTGAATTTTCTTTGGTCCGCGGGCCCGATGAGCGTCAGCGCCACGCCGGTGGCCTCTGCCCTGGCCGTTCTTCCTACCCGGTGAATGTAGTCTTCGGCGTCGCCCGGCACGTCGAAGTTCACGACTAATTCTATCGAATCGATGTCGATGCCCCGTGAAAGGATATCCGTCGCCACCAGTATCTGCAATTTCCGGTTCCTGAAATTGCGAAGTACTTCATTACGCTGGTCCTGCGTGAGATCGGAGTGAATGGCCGACACGTTCATGCCGAGGCCCTTCAATTCTTTCTCCAGCTCTTTCACCTTGCTCTTGGTTGAAGAAAAGATGAGTATGCTTTTCAGCTTTTTGCCTGTAAGAAGCTGCCGGAGCAGTTCCACCTTTTGCGCGTTGTGCACCACGTAGGCTCCCTGGATCACCCTTTCGGCAGGCTTTGAGATGGCGATGTTTATTTTTTCCGGGCTCTTCAGGATCTTGTCGGCAAGCGTCCTGATCTTGGGCGGCATGGTGGCCGAGAAAAGAAGTGTTTGACGGTTGGCGGGCAGCACGCTGATGATCCTGTTCAGATCGTCGCTGAACCCCATGTCCAGCATCCTGTCGGCCTCATCGAGCACCAGGTGTTTCAGTGTTTTGAATTTTGCGTATCCCTGGTTGATGTGGGCGATGAGCCGGCCGGGAGTGGCGATGATGATATTGGCTCCCTGGGTAAGCGCTTTCTTCTCCTGCTCGTAAGAGGTGCCATCGTTACCGCCATAGATGGCGATGGAAGTGATGGGGGTGAAGTAGGCAAATCCCTGGAGGGCGGTATCTATCTGGATGGCGAGCTCCCGGGTGGGAACGATGACCAGCGTATCGATGGTGTCGCTGTGATCTTTGATGATCTTGTTCATAATAGGCAGGAGAAAAGCCGCGGTTTTTCCTGTCCCTGTTTGTGCGCAGGCGATTAGATCCTTGTTTTCAAGGATAACCGGAATAGCCTTTTCCTGTATAGGGGTAGGTTTTTCAAATCCCATGGCATCGAGGCCTTCCAGCAATTCTGATTCGAAATATTCGTTGAAGCTCAAATTATCGTTTTGATGATTAAATCCGGTCTGTTTCGTGGGCTGCAAAATAGTAAACTATTCTATACCTTGCGTGCATGCAACAATATCTCCGCCTGCTGCAGCATATCCTGGACGAGGGTATTAACAAATCCGACAGAACCGGCACCGGAACAAAAAGCTGCTTTGGCTACCAGCTCAGGTTTAACCTGGCCGACGGGTTCCCGCTCGTCACCACCAAAAAGCTGCATGTTAAAAGCATCATTTACGAGTTGCTCTGGTTCATCAGGGGCGAAACCAATACCAAATATCTTACGGATCATGGCGTCACCATCTGGAACGAATGGGCCGACGCCGATGGTGAGCTCGGACCGGTGTATGGCAAGCAGTGGAGGTCGTGGGAAGGCGCCGGCGGCGCGGTTTACGACCAACTGGCCGATGTGATCAGGCAAATTAAAACGAACCCCGACAGCCGCAGGCTCATCGTCAGCGCCTGGAACGTTGCCGATCTACCGGAGATGGCCCTGATGCCCTGCCACACCATGTTCCAGTTTTATGTGGCTGAAGGAAAACTAAGCTGCCAGCTTTACCAACGCAGTGCCGATGTGTTCCTGGGCGTTCCGTTCAATATAGCCTCGTACGCGCAGCTGACGATGATGAATGCGCAGGTTTGCGGGCTCGGCGCCGGAGAGTTCGATCACACGTTTGTAT
>CBIGXK010000128.1:0-9662 GCA_966193805.1 uncultured bacterium
GCCCGGGGTAATATACCCTGCCGATACGCGGATGTTTTTCGAGGTATTCCGCCAATTGCTGTGCATTTTCGTTCTGTCTTTTTACACGAAGAGCCAGCGTTTTAAGACTCCTTTCGGCCAGGTAACATTCATTTGGTGTAAGTGAGCCGCCGTACAGTTTGGCGGTGGCCAGCACCGCCTTGTAGTGTTCCTCGCTGCTGCAGGTAAAGGTGCCGAAAGGAAGATCGTTATGACCGCCCAGGTATTTTGTACCGCTTTCGATGCTGAAGTCGAACCCTGCCTCGACCGGACGCTGATTTATAGGCGATGCAAAGGTGTTGTCGATGATGGTGATGATGTTCCGGTCTCTGGCCAGCTTCACAATTTCGGCGAGCGATATAACATTCAACAGGGGATTGGAGGGACTTTCGATGTAAATGATGCGGGTGCGGTCATTCGCGAGCCTCCTGAAATCCTCAATGTCCGGCGCCGCGTAGCTGCAGGAAATCTCCCGCAAGGGCAGGTCGTCCGTGGCAAATTTGAGGGTACCGCCATAAAGTTCGCGGGAAAAGAGAATGTGGTCGCCGGCTTTTACGAAAGATAAGATGGCGGTGGTGATCGCCGCCATGCCTGAACTAAAGGCGATGCCGTATTTGGCCCCTTCGAGCCTGGCGATAATTTCGCCCAGCCGTTTTTGGTTGTAGGTAGAAAAGAAACCGGGGTATTGAAGTTCACTTTCGTCAAGATATGTGTAAGCAACCGCCGGAAAAATGGCTGAAGTGGCCGACCGGCGCGCATTTCGTTGATCATTAAGTGGATGAACGCAATGTGATTCCTGGCTGTTTATCATATTAGGTTTGTTTTTTATCGTTTGTTTTCCACATTTACGCCTTCCCCAGATTGATTACATATTTCAACAGGTTTTTTGGCATCATTTTAGTTACTCGGCCAAAGTTGATTTTATCCTTTACCTAAATCCGCTCTGATTTATGACCGTCAAAAACCTGTTGTTTGCTGCATCTGCCGGCATGCTTCTCCTTTTGTCTTCCTGTCAAAAAGATCTTACAGTTGCTCCTGAAGAGTCGATAAGTGCATCTGTTTCAAGTGATGCAACTGGCGATGTTATTGAAACCGTGCCTCCCGTGTGGACAAGTGTGGTGGCGAACGTCAACTCAAATGTTGCTGGCTTTTGGCAGGGAGTGCCTGCAAAGTACAACCAGACGACGAAAAAATATCCTTTAATTCTTTTTATTCACGGTATTGGTGAGCTGGGAACCAAGCTTTCGAGAATGAATTGCTGCGGGTTGCCACATCACATGTATAACAAATCGTTTCCGGCTAATTTCAATATTGGCGGCGTAAATTATTCGTTTATCGTTATTGCTCCGCAGTTTAAGGTGAGGCCCTCGGCTGCTCAAATGCAATCGGTTATCGATTATGCGAAAAGGCGCTGGAGGATTGATGCTACGCGCATCTATGTAACCGGCCTGAGCATGGGAGGCGGATCCACATGGGATTATGCAGCAGTGTACGGCCAGAATGCAGCGGCCATTGTGCCTATCTGCGGCGGTACGAAACCTACTACCACTCTTGCTGCGAATATCGCCAAGAAGAACCTGCCTATCTGGGGTATCTACTCAACCAAGGACGCCGTTGTGCCTGCGCAGTGGGGTCGCGATTTCTTTAGCTGGATAGATGCGAGGAACCCCTCGTACGCTTCCAAAACAAAGCTTACCATCTGGACCGATGTGAGTCATAACTCAACATGGGGAAGGGGCTTTAATCCAACAACAAAAGTGGACGGCTACAATATTTACCAGTGGATGCTGCTTTACAAAAGAAGCGGCGCGGTTTCGGTATCGCCTACCAACCCAACCACACCCACAACACCCCCACCGCCCACTACCACCACAACTACCAATAAGAAACCCATCGCCAGAGCCGGCAGCGACCGCGTCATCTACCTGTCGCAAGGCATCAACAGGGTAACATTGGATGCCGGGAGTTCATCTGACCCGGATGGCAAGATCTCAAAATATTTATGGTCCAAAGTAAGCGGCCCAAAGGCCGACCTCTGGGTACTGTCCGCTTCTACCGGTAAAACCTACGCGGCCCATCTCGTAAAGGGCGTGTATGTGTTCCGGGTAACGGTAACCGATAACAAGGGAGCCACCGCTTATGACGATATGAAGGTGACAGTAAACTAAGTTCACCCTTGCAACCAGAAAAGCCTTGTGTCTTAACGGATACAGGGTTTTTTTATACACTTATCTTCCTGCCCCTCGCCGCGACCTTCCAGGCTTCGATGACGTAATTGTTTTCCACCACCATCGCTTCGTCGTAAAGGGCAACCGTGGGACAGATATGAACAGGCACGCCATACAGCACATCGCCCACCCGGTATTTTGATGAGTCGGGTACTTTGACAACCAGGTGTTCCTCGCTCTGGGAAACCGGCACAGCGTCGGGCGCATTGAGAAAGTGCACACGCGGCAGCGGATTCTCCGCGGCAACGGCTTTGTGACCCAGGTCAGTTGTGAACACGCCCTCGTTAACCATTGATATTATTCTTGTAATGACGAGTGCAGCAAATTCATAGGGCTGGTCGGGAATTTGGTTGGCGTATCCCCAATCCCAAAACACAAACGTTCCCGGGCTGCATTCAACGTTTCGTTTGATATGCGTGGAGAAGCTCGGCGAACCCCCGGAAACAATGGTGACCGTTTCTGCTAATACGTTTTCGAGCGTATGAAGAACGTCTTCTACTACGCCGAAGGCAGCATCACTGTGCTCTTCGCGCTGTTCAATGTCGGTGTCGCGCACATGTCCGTCGTATGCATGCAACCCCATGATCCGCATGCCCGGAAGATGCATGATGGCGCTGATCACCTTTTTTGCATTGCCGGCCGTTGCACCCGTTCTGTTCATGCCGGTATTAAGATCGATGAATACAGCCGCCGTTTTGCCTGCCGCTGTAAACAGGGAGGAGAGGTGCCGTGCAGCTTCGATGTCATCCACAATGCAACTGAACCTGACAGAGGGATAGCGAATGTTCAACTGCAAAAATCTTTCGGCTTTTGGGCCGCAGGGCTGATAGGCGAGCAAAACGTCTTTAGCGTCTATCATGGCGAGCATTTCCGCTTCGGCGATAGTGGCGCATTTGAATTTATGGATGCCTTCGTCCATCATCATGCGGCACACTTCTGCCATTTTATTGGTTTTGATGTGTGGACGCAGCAGGTCAACGTTACCGATGGCGGCCACCGCCCGCTGAATATTTTTCCTGACACGTTCCTTATACACCAGCAGCGAAGGCGTATCGATGCTGTCCACATTTTTTACTTCAAACCATTCCATGATGTTAACTTTCTTTCCAGGCCCTTCTGAGAAACCTGAGCCAGTTACGGAAAAATATATTTTCAATATCCTCCTTTGAATAGCCGCGCTTTTGCAGCAACCCTTTCAAACGCTGAAGGTCGCCGATGTTTTCGAGATCGTATGGCGATTGCTCCTTTCCATACGCACCATCCAGGTCGCTGCCAATCGCCACGTGCAGGCTGTTGCCGGCCATCTGGCAGATGTGGTCGTAATGATCAATCAGTTTTTCCAGGCTGGCGCCGCGTTGGTGCGGATCATCTTTCCCTTTCTGCCAGTCATTCACCAGCATCCATGTGTCGAGCACGCCGCCAATAACCGCGTCTCTCTCCAAGAGTATCTTTATCTGTTCATCATTCAGTTGGCGCTGATGATGAACAACGCTTCTGCAGTTGTGATGGCTGGCCCATACGGGCCCTTTGAACATCGACACGGCTTCTGTAAAACCCTCATCGGTAAGGTGGGTAACATCGAGGATCATGTGCAGCGCATCCATCTCTTTCACAAGTTCCCTCCCCTCTTTGGTGAGCGGACCAGACATGCCTGTGCCGGGAGCATACCGTCCGGGCCCGTAATGTGCCGGCCCGCATGCGCGGAGTCCGTATGCATAAGCCTTCTCCAGGTAGGATAAATTCACCAACGAATCGGCCCCTTCCAGGCTTAGAATGTAGCCAATGGGTTTATTAGTCACGGCAGCAGTATCGCCGTTCCAATTATCCAGATGTTTTTCAAGCTCGCCAATGTTGGTGATCTGCACCATTTCTCCCTGTTCTTCCATGGCTTTGTACCAGGCCAGTTGCGCCTGGGTGATGCCCCAGGCAATTTCAGGCGAATGATACCCCGGCAGTTCGCTGCCGGCGCGCACGTACCGGGCTATCTGTGTGGCCACTACCAAGCCGATGTTGCCCTTGCGCAGCTCGGGCAGCGCCACGGTCCCGTTGCCGCGGTCAGACTTGTCTTTCATGTTTTTCTCCCGCTCGCGGATCTCGTTTACCGTTTTGCGCAGGTCGCGGTTCCATTCAATAGCGTTCATAGCCAGGTCGAGATGCGAATCAATTATCAACAGGTTTTCGTCGTTCATAAACTACCGGCTGAACTTTTTTTATCGGAAGGCAACTTTGCGATGGCGTCGATCTCCACTTTTATTCCGTTACCCAAAACAGATTGCACGGTGGTTCGGGCAGGCTTTATTGAAGTGAAATGCGAGGCATAAACGGTGTTGTACCGGTCAAAATCTTTAATGTCGCTGAGGTGAACGGTGCATTTTACGATGTCGTCAAGCGTGCATCCTGCTGCTTCGCAGATGCGGCGCACGTTGTGAAGCGTAAGTTTTGTTTCGTGTTCAATGTCGCCAAGCTCGAATTTGCCGGTGCTGAAATTTACCGGTCCCTGCCCGCTAACAAACAACCATCCATCGGCTGCAACGCCTGCTGAATAGGCGCCTGTAGTGAAGTTTTTATCGGCTTTGTCCGGATGAGCGATCTCTTTTTTTGCCATATCGGTCTGTTTTTCTTGTTGTTTATTTTTCTTTTATTTTTTCTTTTTCGGCGAGTTTCTTTTTCACTATATCTGCGGGATATTTGAGCGCGAGCTTCCTGATCTCATAACTGAAATCATTGAACGTTTCCTCCCACAGCTTTGCTTCTTCCGGTGTGTACGAATAAAATCCGTGTGCATTCGACACTCCCCTCCCTCCTGCTTTTACAATGTCGTCTATCAGTTTCGGCACTTTCGTCTGGTTGTTAAGTGTCGGAAACAGCTCCTTCATCACATTGTGGTAGGCGGCCACACCGGTAAGGTCCATCCACCGGAAAACGCCAACCAGCGTCATCCAGTAGCCGGCATTATTCCGGCAGGCGCGGTCAATATCTTCAACTGTTGCGTATCCGTTTTCCACCAGGTAAAACGCTTCGCGGTACATCGCGTACATCAGCCTGTTGGTGATAAAGCCGCGAATATCCTTTCTTACGAGTGTCGGCTCCTTGTTCCAATGATGTGAGAGCTCGTACAGGTATTCGGCCTTGTTGATGTCGCTAAGTTCGCCGCAAATGATTTCGAGGAATCGCGTCGTATGCGAAGGCTCCGCCCAATGCAACCCTAAAAATCGTTCCGGATGTTTGGTGAGGCGCTGCAGGATACTGATCGGTATGGCCGACGTGTTACTGGCAAGCAGCGCACCCTCGTCAATCACTGCCTCTATCTTTTCATAGACCGATTTCTTGATGTCCTCGCTTTCAAGGGTACATTCCACCACGAGGCGGCAATCCTTCAACCGGCTATAATCCTCGCTGATGACAATGTTCTTTAAAAAATATTCGGGCGGTTTTTGGATGAGGCCCTGTTCGAAAGACTTTTCGAGGTGCGTACGAATCCTGCTTCCGGCATGTTTCAGGTCGCCGCTAACCGGCGCGATGGCAACAACAGGATGGCCGGCCATCGCGAAACAGGTGGTTATGCTGCATCCCATCAATCCCAGGCCCACAACTCCTACGGGGATGTCCGTTGTATTTATCTCCATGTAATTGTTTTAAAGCGATACTATTTTTCCTGTCCTAACCGATTCATCGCAGGCAAAGGCGATGCGCAGGCTGTTCACAGCATCGTAGATGTGATCGGTGAGGTCAACATTTTCCCTGATCGCTTTCAGGAAGTACCGTTGTTCCCGGTTACATAGTTCCTGGTGCCCGGGTTCATCTTCGAGGTTGATCCATGTGTCTTCTTTGGCGAATTTGTCGCTGGCATCCAGGTCGGCATGATGAAAGCGGAGTGATTCTGTTTTTGTATGCGCCTCGATAGACGACGACTTGCCGGCGCCTCCCGCGTCCTTTGCAACGATGGACACGGAGCCTTTCGGCCCAAAAACATCTTTTACAAAGAAGGCAGTTTCGCTGACCATCGGGCCCCACCCTGCTTCATACCAACCCACCGAACCATCTTCGAACCTTATCTGCAACTGGCCGTAATTATAATTTCCTTTCGGAATTTCCTCGGTGAGCCTTGCGCCGATGGCGCTTACCTGCACCGGCTTCGACCTTGTCATCTGGCACATCACATCGATGTAATGTACGCCGCAGTCCACGATGGGGCTAAGGCTCTTCATCAGGTTCCTGTGCACCGTCCACATGTAACCGGAACTTTGCTGGTTGAGGTTCATCCGCATTACCAGCGGTTTTCCCAACTCCTTCGACAGCTCGATGAAGCGCTCCCACGAGGGATGATGCCGGAGAATGTAGCCCACCACCAATTTCTTTCCTGCTTTTTTTGCCGCTGCGGCAACTCTTTCAGCACCTTCCACTGTGTCGGCCAATGGTTTTTCGATAAAAACATCGCAACCATTTTCGAGCGCCATCACGGCATAACGTTCATGGGTATCCGGGTAGGTGGAAATACAAACGGCATCCGGCTTTGTGGCAGTCATCCCTTCTTCCATCGAATTGAACAGCGGGTATTTATTTCCCAGCTTCTCATTCAGCACTTCTTTCGATTTACCGGTTGATACCAGCCCACATATTTCGAAGCCGTCGATGTTGTGACAGGCAGTTGCGTGAGATGCGCCCATGTTGCCACATCCCACTACCAGTACGCGTATATTATTTTTGTCGGCCATACAATGGTTACTTGGAGAGATTATCTCTCATTTTTTTCACTTCTGCAGGAGTGACCTCGCTGGCGTTGTTGCCAAAGTTGCTCCTGATGTAGGTGAGCACCTGCGCCACTTCTTCATCTTTCAGGAAATTATGCGGCGGCATCACGTTGTTGAACGTCTTTCCATGGAAGGTAACAGTTCCTCTCAATCCCTGCAGCACAACGGTGATGAGCCTGTTCTTGTCGCCTGTTACCCACTCAGAGCCGGCAAGCGGCGGAAAGCGGTTGCCATCGCCATGTCCATCCTGTTGATGACAACTTACGCAATAGTTGTAATATACTGTGGCTTCTTTCGGTATGCCTTTATTGAGATTATCCTTTACTTCGTCGGGCATCTTGATATTTGTTCGCGTTCTCTTTCGTTCTTCCATTTTTGCAAGCTGCGCTGTGTCGAACGCATTCCTGTCGCCTTTGTACATAACGCGCCATATCTTTCCTTCTTCCGATTCGCCCACGTACAGCGAACCATCGGGCCCCATAGCGAGCGCCATCGGACGGTATCGTGCGTCCCTTGTTCTTATAATTGTATCCACCCCTGCAAAACCATCGGCAAATACTTCCCAGTCGCCCGAGGGCATGCCGTCTTTGAAAGGAACAAATGCGATAATGTATCCTGCCTGGGGATACGGGTGACGTATTGTTGAGCCGTGAAACGCAATGAATGCACCGTCTTTATAGCGTTCGGGAAACTGGTCGCCGGTGTAAAACAAAAGATCGTTCGGACCGAAGTGACCGGGAAAGCCCATAATAGGCTGTATAAGCTTGGCGCCGTCGCCTTCCTTTTCGCCATCGCCGCCATATTCGGGGTTCAGCACTTTCTTCTTTTTTATCTGATCATAGTAGTAGTATGGCCAGCCGCCGTCGAAGCCATCGGTTACCTTAAAAAATTCTTCTGATGGCAGCACTGCGTTTTCCCATGATGAAAAGTATGCCGGCCACGAGCGGTGCAGATCGTCGCGGCCATGCTGCATGGCATACAAGGCGTTTTCCTTGTGGTTCCAGTCCATTCCCACAATGCTGCGTATGCCCGTGGCATACCTGCGGCCGTCTTTCTGTGTTTGGTTGAGCTTGTTGGCATCGAATTGCCACACACCTCCGTGTTCTTCGAGCTGCGGACAGGGTTTGAGGCCGGGAGCGCCCGGAACCCGCTCATTTCCCATGCCCTGGCACATATCGCCGGGGGCGCCGAACTGCACGTACATGTGGCCGTCGTCATCGAACGTGAGGGGCTTGGTGATATGCTCGGCGCCGTGCACATCATTGCGGTAGTCATCAGTAAGAATGAGTTCTACTTTTGATTTGGGTACCAGCTCGCCGGGTGTCAGCTTCTGGCGGTACACTTCGCCTGCGGTGGCAAAGTAAATGTAGCCGTTGTAAATTCTCATGCCGGTACCGTAATGGCCCTGGTCGTTGTAATCACCGAAATACTCCTTAACGTCTGCTTTACCGTCGTTGTCGGTGTCCCGCAGGGCGAGCAGGCCCTTTGGCTGGGCACCGCGCATTTTCACATAAATGTCGCCGTTAGAATTTACGGCGATGTGCCTTGCACGTCCGGTGCTGTCGGCCACCACTACTGCTTCAAATTTTTCAGGGAGAAACAGCCCGCCATTGTCGGCGTCGCCTTTCGGAAGGTCTGATTGATTACACGAAGAAGAAAGAATGAAAATAGAGATTAGAATAATGCCTGTCAGTTTCATTGTATGAAAATACGGCAAAGAGAGGAGATGAGAAGCGGGAGACGGGAGACATGAGAAATGTTTTTTTCTTTTTAAAAAATAAAACTCCCCATTGCCGATTGCCGTTTGCGGTTTGCCGTTCACACAATTTCGACCCTCTTGCCCGTCCGCATCGCTTCATAAATCGCCATTAGTATCTTTACGTCCTGCCTTCCCATTTCGCCGGGCACCGGCGTAGGCCTCTTATTGATGATGGCATCGGCAAAATCATCCATTTGCCGCGCCTGCTGGTTCACCTTCGGGAAATTCATTTTACCATTAGATGTTTCTCCCTGCTGACCCGAATAACCGTAAGCCGGCGACAGCTCGTACCATCCTTTTTCGGCCACCACGCGCAATAAGTTCAGGGATTCGGAATAGCTGGTTTTGCAGTTGGCAGTAACGTCTCCCGGAAATTCCATCTGCCAGGTGAGCGCCTCCTCAACTTCCGTGAAAATTTCAGGCTGCGTTTTCACAAGCTCGTGCGCCGTTACGGCAACGGGTTCAAGGCCGGTGGTATAACGTGCGCCCTGTACACAAGAAATTCCCAGATCCCTCAGCGGACCACCGCCGGCGAGTTCCTTATCGAGCCGCCAGCCCTGCGTACCGTTCATGCCGTTGTAAGCAATAACGGACTGTATTTCTCCAAACACCTTTTCCTTTCCCAAACGCATCATTTCGCGGTTGTAGGGCTCAAAATGCAAACGGTAGCCGATAGAAAGCATCGTTCCTGCTTCGTTGCACGCGTCAATCATTTTATCGCAGTCTTCGACGGTTGTCGCCATCGGCTTCTCGCAGATGACATGCTTTCCTGCTTTTGCTGCGCGTAACACGTATTCGGCATGCATGGCGTTGGGCAACACCACGTAAATAAAATCGACATCCTTGTTGTCCTTTATGTCGTCGAAATTTTCATATCTGTCAATATTTTTGTCTGGCAAAACGTAC
>CBIGXK010000129.1:0-9661 GCA_966193805.1 uncultured bacterium
TGAAGACGACCGTTACTGTATTCGTTTTCGTGGCATCCGGAATTTCTTCAACCTCCACTTCCGCGCTCTGAAATCCTTTTTCCGTGTAATATTTTTGAATGGCCTGCACCGCACTGATCTTAGTGTTTTCGGTGACTACGCGCCCTTTTACCAGCCCGGTTTTTTTACCAAGTTCTTCGTTGTCGGCCTTGCGGGTTCCTTTAAAAATAAATTTCGACAGCCTCGGCCTTTCGGACACATTGATCTCGATGCCGATATTCCCGTCCTGTATTTTGGTAAAAAATATCTGGACGTTCGCAAACAAATTTTGTTTCCAGAGATTTTTAATGGCCTTGCTGA
The DNA here is from genome assembly GCA_966193805.1 of uncultured bacterium. Classification (GTDB taxonomy): domain Bacteria; phylum Bacteroidota; class Bacteroidia; order Chitinophagales; family Chitinophagaceae; genus Flavitalea. The sequence continues at coordinate 340 of CBIGXK010000129.1, forward strand.
AGTCGTCACCACCTGGGTACATCACTTTGTCGCCAACGCTCAATCCCGAAATGGAGACGAGCAATTGCTCATCGAGGTATTTGGTGCCGGTAATATTGATTTCTGATATGGTATATTCCCGTGGAACTTTTGAATTAGACAGTTCGATAAGCTCGGGATCTATTGAAGTGGGTACAGAATCGGTGGGTACCTGGGCGTGTGCAGGGGAAACTGAAACAAAAATAATAGCCAGTAATATGATACCGGGCGTAAACTTCCACTGCATTCCAGGCTTTTTTGTGTTGGGCAAATTAAACTGATTTATTAAAAACGATTTGTTAAACCATCACCTGCTCGCTTGTCTTGCCAAATCGGCGCTCGCGGGACTGAAAATCAAGAATGGCCTTGTAAAGGTTATCTTTTCTGAAATCCGGCCATAATACATCGGTAAAGTATAGTTCGGCATAAGCCAGTTGATACAATAAAAAATTACTGATCCGGTATTCACCGCTGGTGCGGATCATGAGTTCGGGATCTGGGAAATTGGCGGTGCAGAGGTATTTCCCGAACACGCCCTGGTCGATGGCCGCCGGATCGAGCGCGCCGTTGTTTACATCAAGTGCGATACGTTTAACCGCCGAGAGGATTTCCCACCGGCTGCTGTAACTGAGCGCCATCACGAGGTTGAGACCGCTGTTCTTTGCCGTGATCGCGATGGAGTCATTCAGCTCGCGCACCGCATTCCCGGGCATCATCGAAAGATCGCCGATCACATGGAGGCGGATATTGTTCTTGTTCAACGTATCCGTTTCTTTCCGGATGGTCTGCACGAGCAGTTCCATCAGGCCGGCCACTTCATTCTCCGGCCGGTCCCAGTTTTCAGTGGAAAACGCATAAAGTGTAAGATACCTCACGCCCAGCTCGGCACATCCTTCCACGATGTCCCGGACACTTTCCACGCCGTGAAAGTGACCGAACAGCCTGTCCTGGCCCTTATCTTTTGCCCAACGTCCATTCCCATCCATAATGATGGCAATGTGCGCCGGAAGGCGGCTAAGATCGATTTTCTCTTTCAGGCGCTGCATATCTTTTTTTGGCGCACAAAGGTAATAAAATTTGAGGCCACGTAAGGAAAATTAGCCATGTATTGAATGGCCTAGTCGGCGGTGGGACATTGATACGACGTGAGGTTAAAGGAGAAGGTAACCTCTGCAATGATGTACTGATCTTTTTGGTTCGGCAGGCCTCTTTGCCTACCCTCGATGCCGATGATCTCGCCAACTTCATACGAGCGGTCCTGCATCAGTTGGGCGATAGACGGATCGCCGTCGATATGCGGAAATTTATCAGCCCCAACGTATGTTTTGCTGACATCGTCAAGGTAATCGGTATTCGTAAAGCGGTGAGTGATTTCGACGCCTACATTCATCCGGTCGTTGATGGCGTATTTGGCGCCTACCCCAAACGGCAGGCATATACCCATGCTGCTGTAGGGCTTTCTGTCGGGATATGCCGGGTTGCCCTGCCCTTCGGTGCCCAGCTCGCGCAGCATGATCTTTCTGCCGCGGTAGTAGGCATACGGGTCGTAACTGAAAACGCCCACGCCCAGTGTTACATAAGGCGTGAACCTGTGGTAGGGATCGGCCGGGATGAACTTGAAGAAATTGAAGTCGCCGTGGAGGGCAATTTCAAAAACCCTGGAGTTGAAACTGAGGTTCCTTCTGTGCTGGAACTCGTTTTGCGTATTGTAAATGTCGGAATAGCCCAGCTGCGTATAATGACCGCTGATTCGCAGCGCCACGTAATTGTTGAATTGTTTGCGGAAGAAGATGCCGATCGCCGGTTTCAGGCGGTTTAAACGGGCCCTGGTGTTCAGGTCGCCGAAATAATGTGATACTCCGGCCGAAAAGCCGATCTCCCCTTCCATAACCACGCTTTCATACTGTGCCTTACCTGTCAGACCTGCAAGCAACGCTGTCAACAGCACAAAAACTAAAGCGGATCTCTTCATAAACGCAATATAATAATTAAGCACTAACGTCTGTGCCCTGTTTTTCTTGCACAACCTTTCGTTAATTCCTGGTATCCAACCCCCAGGACAGTTTTTCGCGAAGCGTTTGCAGGAAGTTGTTCTCATTGAGCCTGACGAGGTTAATGTTGAAAGACTCCCGTCTGACTGCCAGTAATGTTTTTTTATCCACTATCTGTTTCCGCGAATCAAGGGCACATATAAAATGGTCGGTTCTGCCTTCCACTTCAAAAGATATCACATTGGTATCAGAAACAACTATCGGCCGCACGTTCAGGTTGTGGGGTGCCACGGGTGTTATGACAAAGCTGCCGGATTCGGGGAAGACCACCGGCCCGCCGCAGCTCAGCGAGTAACCTGTTGAACCGGTTGGGGTAGCCACAATCACCCCGTCGGCCCAATAGGTGTTGAGAAACTCGCCATTGAGGTAAGTATGGATCTTGATCATTGGCGACGTGTCGGTTTTATGAATGGCAAACTCATTGAGGCCATACGGCTGGCTGTCGAAAAGCATCTTATCGCCGTCCAGATGGATCAGGGCGCGGTTGTCGATTACATAGGTCCGGTTTACCAGCGCTCTTACTGCAGAGTGCAAAGCCTTGCGGCCGATGCCGGCAAGGAAACCGAGCCTCCCAAAATTGATGCCGAGAACAGGTATATTTTTGTTTCGCACGAGCGTTACCGTGTCGAGCAGGGTACCATCGCCTCCCAGGCTGATAACAAAATCGATCGATTCGTTCAGTTCATCGGCGGTGTGGAACACTTCGGCAGCAGTGGATTCCTCGAAACATGACCTGATCTTGTCGTAAAAAGGAGAAAAAATGACGGTCCTGATATTGTATTTGGTGAGCTCATTGAAAAGCTGCTGCACGTCCGATTGCTGCTCGGTTTCAATACCCCTGCTGTAGATGGCTACCTTCATGCAGACATTTAAAATTCATTCTTAAAATGTAAAAATAGCCCGTTTTGACCTAATTGGTTAAAGCTGTAATCAAACCGGAACACAAAGTCGTAAAAGGTAACCACATCTATACCAAACCCGGCGGTATACAGCATTTTATTGGTCAGTGAGTTTTCGGGAAACATTTTATTATGCGAATAGCCGACGTCGGTAAAGGCTTTTGCATAAATAGTAAAGGGAATTTTATCGTGGGTTGTTGATTGCAGGAAGGTGGGTATGTTAAACCGCAACAGCTCTTTGCGTATCGTTTGCCGCCCCATGATACCGGCTACGCCATCAATCACATATTTCTCCAGGCCGCGCAGGTAAAAATCCTGGTAGCCAAATAGCTGGCTGTTGTAAAAAGGCTGGTCGAACGGAAGCCTCAGCAGTCCCTGCCCCTGCCAGTTGAGCGACCATTTTTTGCCGAGGTCAACCGCCTTGCTGTATTTCGCGGTAAGCTGCCACATTTCGGTGTAAGAGTGAATGCCCCTTTTGAGAAGGGATATCTCTCCCATCCAGCCTTTAAGGGGGTATGGAATGTAATCGACATTATAGTGGCGCAGCGTGTAGGAAATTTCGGGCAGGTCGAGCCGGTACACGCCGTCTTTATAATATTTGGGATTAAGGCTGATTATGTTCCTGTCGAGGTTCAGCCGGGTGTAGGCGAAGCGCAGCGAATGAAAGGTTCTCAGCCCCGGCCGGTAATCGTACTCAATGTATCCCGCCCAGGTTTTAAAGGCCGACAGCGAATCGGTGAATTGCTGCTCGTTATCGATGGTGGCATAATTGATCTCCTTGCTGCTGGCGTACGACAGCCCGACTTTGTAGCCGTGTTTTAAAGTTTTGTCGGCATAGGGCTGTTCGTATTCAAATTTCAGTTGCTTCGAGTAGCCGGCAATCAGCCACAGACGCAGCTTGTCGTTTCTTCCCGACACGTTGTAATGCGTGAACTTGAAACCGTAATTCAGCCGGTCGGTGCCGTATCCCTGCTTCGCCCATTCGGCCAGGTTCCTGTCGACCGGTTTAATGTAGGGGATGGGAAAGACGTACCACCGTTCGGTTACATCGATCGAAACATTGACGATATACCCATGAATGGATTTGAGGGCCACCACCGCGTTGATGAAGAGCCGGGTGTTGATGAGTTGTTCCCTGGCAATCTCGAATTGTTTCACCAGTTCTGAAAGCTGCACCGAATCGCCTGGCCTGAAGGGCAGTTCCCGTTCAATTATATAGTTTTTGGTGCGCTTGTTACCGGTAATGTCAATTTCTCCAACAATGAAGTAGGCGTTGGGAGAAGGGTCTTTTTTGGTTTCGGTAAAAGAGGTTGAATCAGGTACGGATGGTTGTGCATTAGCCGCAATGCCGGAGCACAAGCATAGTATTGCTAATCCGAAATATTTTTTCCACATTGGCATGCATATAACTCAAATGCTCAGGTAATTCATCAGGTGGTCGTAATTGTCTTTCAGCTCGTTCTCGTACAGTTCCTCTCCGAAATAATATTTTACCTGGTAGTCGTATCGCTGAAAGGTAGCCACGATATCGGAAATTTCAAACTTGTTGATCTTGATCGTGACGAGGAAGGAATCGGAGCCGTTGTCCCAGGAAGTATTGAGCTGTGTGATCTGTGCGTCGTTGGTTTCTATCAGCTTGCTGATCTCTGCGAACGAGAAGTTCCGCTGGTCCATTTCAAGCACCAAAACGCCGCCCGGTTCGCTTGCGCCGGTTATTTTGCCCAGTTGCCGGAGCAGGTCGCCAATAACAATGATGCCGATAAAATCACTGTCTTTTTCGACCACCGGAACCACTGTAAGGTGGTAATCGTTAGCGGTTTGCACGGCGTCGAGAAAATGCATGTTGCCATGAACGGAAACCTTCGAGAAGTGGGTGCTCACTGATTCGAGCTCAGCCGTATCTTCCAGGTTCATGAGGTCATCTTCATATACCAAACCCACATACTTGTCGCCGGCCACCACAGGAAGCTGTTTCACATAAAACTCCGCCATTAATTCCATAGCCTGAAAGACCGAGTCTGTCAGCTTAAGTGAAGGAATGGAGGACGATATCATCTCTTTGTTTAGCATATCTCTCCGGTAATCTTATAATACAGACGTCACTTGTCAGGCAACCGCTGCGGGGGTGTTCAATTTTGTCAAAAATTTATGAAGAATTTCATTGAACTCATGTGGCTGCTCCATCATGGGGGCGTGGCCGCATTTATCTACAAAATGAAGTTCACTGGTAGATATGAGCTTGTGAAACTCTCTTCCAACAAACGGCGGAGTAATGGAATCATTGTTTCCCCAGATCAGCAGGGTAGGTTTCTTGATCTGGCTTATTTCTTCTCCCAGGTTATTGCGTATGGCGCTTTTGGCCAGGGCGATGATCTTGATGGCCTTGATACGGTTGTTTACCGTGTCATACACTTCATCAATCAACTCTTTTGTAGCGATTGCGGGGTCGTAAAAGGTCATTTCCGTTTTCTTCCTGATGTATTCATAGTCGCCACGCTTGGGGTAGCTGTCGCCCATGCCGCTTTCAAAAAGCCCGGAACTGCCGGTAAGGATAAGCGATTTGATGCGGTCGGGGTGCTTTAGCACGTAAAGAAGGGCTACGTGCCCGCCGAGCGAATTTCCCAGAAGGTGTGCATTCCGGTAGTCGCGGGTTTCCATGAATTTATGGACGAATTTCTGGAGGCCGCCAACGGTAGTGTGAAGGAGGTCGAGGTCGAACAGTGGCAGCATGGGCACTACCACTTTATTGTGATGACGGAAGTATTCGATCAGTTCGGAAAAATTGCTAAGTGCACCAAACAAGCCATGAAGCAGGATCAGCGGCTCACCGGTCCCCTCTTCTATGAATTTGAATTTTTCCACCTGTTTGATCTGGTAATCCATCAGTTGTTGCTTTCTGCGTTCAATATTCGCTAAAATATTTCTTTTAATTTAAAAATGGCGCCTGTATGATCCGAGCCAGGGGCTTTACCCAGTGGTACACTTTTGATGAGGATGCGGTTTCCTCGCTGATAAGCCTAACCTTTTCCGCGAAATATACCATAACGCTGAAAATCAGCGTGTATAAAAGTACGTAAAAAAAAATTCCCCCTATCCTATTCAGCCATCCGATTGGCGTGAGGCCAACTACTTTTTCAATTAAGCGTGCGCCGAGATTTACGACAAGCACCACCAGGCTGAATACCAGTACAAAAGATATTATAGAAAGAAATCTTGGACTGATATGCAAAGTGTTTTGAAGGTAGCTGGCAGCAACGTCTGAAAATTGAAAGGCCGCCATCAGCCCGAGTATCCACGCGATGATGGAGAAGATGGCGACGATGAGACCATTTTTCATGCCGCTGATCACGGCGATGAGCATCATGGCGAGAAAGACGATGTCGAGGAACATGCGAAATAGTTTGGGATTGCCGATTGCCCCCTACAGCATTTCCTTCACCAGCGTGCTGATGGTTTTTCCATCTGCCCGGCCCGCCAGCTTTTTGTTGGCGAGGCCAATCACTTTTCCCATTTCAGCAGGTGAGGTAGCGCCGGATTCCGCGATGACTTTTGCTATTTCCTCCCTCAATTCATCGGCTGAAAGCTGTTTGGGAAGAAATTTTTCGATCACTTCAATTTCTTCTTCCTCCTTTTTTGCCAGCTCAGGCCTGTTCTGGGTGGTAAAGATTTCAAGGGAATCCTTTCTTTGTTTCACGAGCTTCTGAAGCAGCCTGACCTCATCTTCTTCTTTCAATTCACCGCCCGCGCCTTCAGCCGTTTTTGCCACAATGATGGCGGCTTTTATGGCACGCAGGCTGCGAACCGTCTTTTCGTCTTTTGCCAGCATAGCCGTTTTCAGCTCGGGCATAATTCGTTGTTCGAGGCTCATATTGATATATTTAGACTTTATTTTCCTTTATCTGGCCCTGCTGAAACTTCATATGAAACTCCTGGGCAAACTTCTTCATGTCGTTCACCAGCTCCGTTTGCCGGGTTGACCTGTCGAGCGTATCGGCCATGGACATCATTGTCTGAAAATAGAAATCGGCCATCTCATCCACCATCATTTTTTTGGTCCACAGGTCGATCCTGAGCGCCGTTTTTTCTTCCCCGTCCCAAAATCCGAGGATCATGGCCTTCGCCTTCCGGGCGGTGTCCATCGAGCTTTCGGTGGCCGACCAGCTAATGTTCTCCGGCATTCTCGTGTCGTCAAGCGTCACGTCTATTTTTATTGTCGATTGCATAGGCGGCAAAGGTAATGTTTGGAACCCAGATACCCTTTGGGATAAGGGGCGGCGGCTGCATAAAATACTGTCACCCGCAAATGGGTGTAAATACCAGCTTTTCCATAGTAGTTGCACTTTGCATCCAGACTTTATTATGTCTACTTTTGGAGTTGATCCCGCAATCCGAAATTGCAATAAATCCAAACCCATGAAACAACACTACCCCAAAGTGCCGTTTTTCCTCATTTTTTTTGCACTCCTGCTGTATGAACTTCCCTCAGCATTCTCGCAATGCACCTGCTCGATGGGAGCGGCGCCAAATGAGATAAAACATACGGTGGTATTGAATCCCGTTATCTCTTCAAACCTTACTATCACTTTTCCAAAATTTGATCCGTCTATTGGTACACTGAGCTGTATCCGGTTTGAAGATTCAGTGTCCATTCAGTCATCGTTAGGAGTGAGGAACCTGGATACCGTAGATAAATCTTATCGTTTTCGTCTTTCTGTCACCACCGACATCACCGGACCTTCGTTTACCGTAAATGATTTCAGAGATGTGATTTATGGACCGGACCCGCTCGGCGCATTCGGAACTGCTACCGACTCGATAAACTATGGGCCCGACACGGTGTACAACAACGTGGGGCACCAAACGTACACTTCGAACGTAATCCCGTTTTTCGGCGCCGGCGAAACGGTGGATTTTGCATATAGCATCGGCGGCGGCGCGGTATCACTGGCCGGCGGATTGAATTTTAGCCAGGCAATCAAGACGACCACATGGGGAGTGTTCACTTTAACATATTACTGGTGCGAAGGCGCACCGCTCGCGTCGGGAATTAAAAATTTCACCGCTACAAAAAATGATGATGTCGTTAACCTGCAGTGGCAGGGCAATGACGATGATGCAGCCAATAACCTTTATGAAATTCAATTAAGCTATGATGGAAAAACATTTACAACCATTCAACAAACACGTGGCGGCACAGATGCTGCTAAAACTCCTTCAGCAAAATACCAGTATCAATATTTCCCTGATCAACCTGCTGACAGAAAACTGTATTTCCGGATCAAGCAATCAAACGGAAACACCGTAAAATATTCGACTATCAAAATAGTCGATCCGGCATCGGGCTTTGCCGGCGCGAAACTTAAGATTTATCCCAACCCGGTGGCCAATAAGATCAATATGAACTTTCGCGAACCGGTTACCGGCAATTTGCAGGTAGAAGTGGCCAACCAGGTAGGACAGGTCGTGTATTCGGGCAACCTGCGGCTCAATAACGCCAACAACGCCCAGGTTACACTCAGGGATGCTACACCCGCCGGCATTTACTTCCTGAGGGCCTACAGGCCGGATGCCACCGACGAGGTGTACTCCGCAAAGCTGATAGTAAGCAAATGATCCGGATTGCAGAAAGAAATCTTTGTCTTAATAGCCAAATTGCTATTTTTGTCTGATGCACGATATGGAGATCATGGAATATAATACAGGCAGAAACCAACTCGTTATGCGTGAATATGGCAGACATATTCAGAAGATGATCGAGTATCTGTTGAGTATTGAAGACAAAGAAACAAGGCAGCGCAATGCATATGCCGTTATCGAATTGATGGGATTTCTCAATCCGCATCTGAAAAATGTAGAGGACTTCCGTCACAAGTTATGGGACCACCTGTTCCTCATTTCCGATTTTAAACTGGACGTTGAGTCGCCATACCCGATCCCTACCAGGGAAACGCTTCGGGCAAAACCAAAGCCGCTGCCTTACCCGAAAAGACATCCCCGGTACGCACATCTTGGCAAAAACCTGCAGGTGGTAATCGACAAGGCGCTGAAGGAAGAAAATGCTGAAAAGAAACAGGGCTTTGCCAATGCCATTGCTTACTACATGAAGCTTGCCTACAGCAACTGGCACAAAGAAACCGTTCACGACGACGCCATCCAAAGCGAATTGAACAGCATCACCGATGGTCAGCTCGCCTTTACCAACACTCCCTACGTAAGAAGTCCCCGCAACGAAGGCGCCGGAAACGACAGGCGCAATTTCAATGATTTCAGAAATAAAAGGAATCAGAAATTTCAGCCACGCGGCCGCAACGACAACCGAAGCAATGGCGGCGGAAAGTTTAATAAGAAAAGATA